>DNAE01000087.1 GCA_003543635.1 Clostridiales bacterium
GCGGAGAAGGATACAGGGTAGTGGGGGACCTTAAGAATACCGACCGCATCATGAACGATACCTTCTGGGTCGGCGTCTATCCCGGAATGACGGATGAGATGATCGACTACATGGCCAAGACCATAAAGGAAGCGTTGGAACAGTAATGGAAGGTATCGGAAGCAGGATCTGGGAGCTGTTCGAGAGGTTCGTCCTCTTTATGTTGAGGCTTATCTTAAAGCCCGTAAAAAAGGAACTCACGAAGGAGCAGGAACAGGCATTCATGCAGTTCGTCAAGTTCGCCCTCGTGGGTGTCTCCAATACCATAGTCTCCTACGGGATCAACGCCGTGACGCTTTTGATCCTGGACTGTGTAGGCGGATTCGAGGGAGCGGACAAGTACATCGGAAATACGGTGGCCTTCTTCCTGTCGGTCCTTTGGGCATTCTACTGGAGCAACAGATTCGTATTCAAGGAGAGCGAGAACGGAGAAAAGAGGGTCTGGTGGAAGACTCTCATCAAGACATATATCGCCTATGCCTTCACGGGACTTGTGCTGAGCAACGTGATCTCATGGCTCTGTGTTGATATCCTGGGCATCAGTAAATACATTGCCCCCATCATCAACCTGGTCATCAGCGTTCCCATCAATTTCCTGATGAACAAGTTCTGGGCATACAGACAAAAGGATAAGAAGCCGGAGGAAATAATCAATGAGAACGATCAGCTTGCTTGATTGCACACTTCGTGACGGCGGTTACGTTAATGACTGGAAATTCGGGAGGAATAACCTCATCTCGATCTTTGAGCGCCTTGTTGCCTCGAGGGTCGATTACATCGAGATAGGATTCATCGATGAGAGCAGACCCTATGACCCCGACCGGGCCATCTTCCCGGATGCCGCATCCATCTCAAAGACATTCGGAGACCTGGATAAGGGAAGCTCCAGGATCGTGGGAATGATCGACTACGGTCATGCATCCCTGGACAAGATCTGTGATGCATCCGAGACTTGCATCGACACCATAAGGGTCATCTTCAAGAAGCACCTGAGGGAGGACGCACTGGCCTTCGTCTCCGAGCTCATGAAGAAGGGCTACAGGGTCTTCGCCCAGCTGGTCTCCATCACATCCTATTCCGACGAGGAACTTAAGGATCTCATCCGCATCGCAAACGAGGTAAAGCCCTTCGCCGTTTCCATGGTGGATACCTACGGACTTTGCCACAGCGATACGCTCCTCCACTACATGGAACTTCTGGATAACGGCCTCGATCCCACGATCGAGATCGGATATCACGCCCATAACAACTTCCAGCTGGGATATGCCAACTGCATCGAGATGCTCTCCTACAAAACGGACAGGAACGTCCTCGTGGACGGCACGATCTTCGGCATGGGAAAGAGCGCGGGAAACTGCCCTCTGGAACTCATCGCCATGTACTTAAACGGAAGGCACGGCAAGGACTACGATATCTACCAGATCCTGGAGGCCGCCGATGCCAATGTGATGAATTTCTACCACAGGTCACCCTGGGGATATTCCATCTTCTTCTACATTGCGGCTTCAAATGACTGCCACCCCAGTTACGTGAGCTACCTCATGAACAAGAGGACCCTTTCCATCAAGGCCGTTAACAAGATCTTAAAGAGGCTGGAAGGGGACAAGAAGCTCCTTTACGATGAGAAGCTCATAGAGAAGCTCTACTCCGACTACCAGGAGATAGAGGTCAACGACGAGGAGGACAGAAAGAGGCTTTCCGGAGAACTTCGGGACAAGAAGGTCCTGGTGCTGGGTCCCGGTACCTCCGTGCGCAACGAGTCGGATAAGGTGGGATCTTTTATCAGCGAGAACTCCCCCGAGATCATCAGCATCAACTTCATCCCCGACGGGGTGAAGCCCGACTACTGCTTTGTCACCAACAAGAAGAGGTTCGTACAGCTGTCCACGGGTCTTGCGAAGAACAGGGATTCCTTCAAGGTCATCGCCACCTCCAACGTAACTTCATCTGTTACGGAATTCGACTATACCATCAGATATTCCAACCTCCTGGACTTCAATGCCCAGATCATCGATAACTCCTTCCTGATGCTCCTGAAGCTCCTGAAGAACATCGGTGTCAAGGAGGTCTTCTGTGCGGGATTCGACGGCTATGCCCTGGACAACAGACCCAACTACTTCAATCCGGATATGGAATACGAGTTCACCTCCAACGAGGCCTCGGAACTGAACGACTACGTGATCGGCCAGCTTAAGGACCTTTCCGACGGATTTAAGATCAACTTCGTGACGGACTCCCACTATGATGTATGATGCGGTACTCTTCGATGTGGACGGAACGGTCCTTGATACCTCCGAGGGGATCCTTCTCTCGGTAAGGGAGACCATCGAGCATTTCGGCTACGAGATGCTCCCCGAGAGCGAACTTCTGAGATTCATCGGCCCGCCCATCGAGTGGTCCTTCAGGGACAGACTGGGCCTTGACGAAAAGGGATATACGGAAGCCGCGGCCTATTTCCGCGACAGATACAGCAACCACAATCTGCTCCTGGCAAAGCCCTACGACGGGATCTACGATCTGTTCGAGCGTTTGGGCAAGATGGGCATCCCCACCGCCATCGCCACCTACAAGAAGCAGGATTACGCCGAGAAGCTCCTGAAGCACTTCGGCTTTCACAGATTCACGGATATAATCTACGGTTCCGACTACGAGGGGAAGCTGCGCAAGAGCGACATAATCGAGCTTTGCATCGCGGAACTGGGGATCTCAGACAGGAAGAGGGTCCTCATGGTGGGTGACAGTTCCCACGACGCCATGGGTGCGGAAAAGGCGGGGACCTCCTTTGCGGGTGTCTCCTTCGGCTTCGGCTTCGGCGCCTTCGGAGGGGAAGACATAAATGAATACGAGCACGTCCTTTATGCGGACCGTGCTATGGATATAATGACTCTTTTCGAGGAGGAAAAGGATGCGTAAGGTAGCACATATCATTGCGGATTTTCTTGTATCAAAGGGCGTGGAGCACCTGTTCACGGTAACGGGCGGCGGCGCCATGCATTTAAACGATGCCTTCGGTCACCACGAGGCGCTGAAGTGCATCTATAACCACCACGAGCAGGCCTGTTCCATCGCGGCGGAGGGCTATGCCAGACTGACGGGTAAGATCGCGGCCTGCTGCGTTACCTCCGGTCCCGGCGGAACCAATGCCATCACGGGAGTAATGGGCGGATACCTGGATTCCATCCCCATGTTCGTTATCTCGGGTCAGGTAAAGAGGGAGACCACCGTTTGGTCCGTTCCCGATCTCCCCTTAAGGCAGCTGGGAGACCAGGAGTTCCCCATCGTGGATGCGGTCTCCTGCATGACAAAGTATGCCGTAATGGTGACGGAACCCGAAGACATCCTGTACCACCTGGAGAAGGCCTGGTACCTGGCAAATAACGGAAGAAAGGGCCCCGTCTGGCTGGATATCCCCCTGGACGTCCAGGCCGCAAAGGTGGAGGAGGAAGGCCTCAGGCATTTCGAAGGGACCGAGGAGATGAGGGAACTTCAGTCGAGGGAGGTCCCCGTTTACGATGAATCGATAACGGAGACGATCCTCGGCAAGATACGATCGGCAAGGCGTCCCGTTATCCTCGCAGGTACGGCCGTAAGGCTCGCGGGAGCGGAGAAGGAACTGCTGAAGGTTGCCGATAAGCTCAAGATCCCGGTGGTTACCGCCTGGAATGCCCACGACCTGATGCCCGACGATAATCCCTACTACTGCGGAAGACCCGGTACCGTCGGTACCAGGGGCGGTAACTTCGTGGTCCAGGATTCCGATCTCATCTTCGTGGTGGGATGCAGGATGAACATCAGGATGATCAGCTACAACTACAAGGCCTGGGCAAAGGACGCATATAAGATCGTGGTGGATATCGACCCCGCGGAGCTGGAGAAGCCCACCGTCAAGGTGGATCTCAAGGTCAATGCGGACCTTAAGGATGTGCTCACCTCCATACTGGAGAGCGGATATGAAGCCGACGGCAGACACGATGCCTGGCTCAAGTGGTGCAGGGATATCGATGCCAGATTCCCCGCATGCCTTCCCGAGTACGACGATGTTAAGTCACCCGTTAACCCCTACGTATTCATCGACAGGATGACCAGGGCCATAACGGAGAACGAGAGCATCATCTGCGGAAACGGATCCGCCTGCGTCGTTACCTTCCAGGGTGCCCATATCAAGGAGGGAACGAGACTTTTCACCAACTCCGGATGCGCCGCCATGGGTTACGGTTTCCCCGCAGCCATCGGATGTGCCGTGGCAAGGAAGGGGGAGAGGGTCATCTGCATCGACGGTGACGGCTCCTTCCAGATGAACATCCAGGAGATGCAGACGGTGATCTACAACAAACTGAACCTTAAGACGTTCATCATGAACAACAACGGATACCATTCCATAAGGCAGACCCAGACGAATCTTTTCCAGCCCCCGCTGGTGGGTGTCTGCGACGGAAACGGACTCTCCTTCCCTGACCTGGAGAAGCTCTCCTGGGCCTACGGAATGAGATACGTGAAGATAGATAACAGCGACGATATAGAGGCTAAGGTCAAGGAGGTCCTGGACCGTGACGATCCCGTTCTCTGCGAGGTGGTCCTTTCCGATAAGCAGAACTTCGTTCCCAAGCTCTCCTCCAAGGTCCTTCCCGACGGAAAGATCGTATCGCCCCCCATCGAAGACATGTTCCCCTTCCTGGACAGGGAGGAGTTCGACGCCATAAAGGAGTCGGTGCCCCGATGAAAAGAGCGGTAGTCACAGGCGCAACGGGAATGCTGGCCATAGCCCTGACGAACCTTCTGGTATCGGAGGGTATGGATGTTATCGCCGTTATAAGGCCCGGTTCCTCAAGGGCCGGAAACGTTCCCCAAAGCGATAACGTGACGGTGGTGGAGCTGGATATGGCAAATATCGGGGAGCTCCCCGTTATGCTCCGGGCATCGGGAGTGGACAAGGCCGATCTTTTCTTCCACTTCGCCTGGGACGGTACCCATGGCGATTCCAGGAACGACATGGATATTCAGATAAAGAACGTCTCCTATTCCGTGGAGGCTGTCCGCGCGGCAGCCGCCCTGGGATGCGAAGCCTTCCTTGGCGCGGGATCCCAGGCCGAATACGGCAGGGTGAAGGAGGGCACGAAGCTCGCCCCCGATACCCCCTGCTTCCCGGAGAACGGATACGGGATCGGAAAGCTCTGCGCAGGTCAGATGACCCGGGTGGAGGCGAAGAAACTGGGAATTAAGCATGTGTGGGTCAGGATCCTTTCCACCTACGGTCCTTACGACGGCATGCACACCATGGTCATGAGCGGCATAAAGACCATGGCGGAGGGTTCCAAGGCTTCCTATACGAAGGGGGAGCAGATGTGGGACTACCTCTACTGCAAGGATGCCGCAAAGGCCTTCTACCTCGCTCTTACAAAGGGCGTCGACGGTAAGGTCTATCCCGTGGGTTCGGGCAATGTCCGTCCCTTAAGGGATTACATAACGGCCATAAGGAACGAGACCGCCCCGGATCTTCCCATCGGATTCGGAGAGGTGGAATACTACCCGGGTCAGGTCATGTATCTTTGCGCCGACATAAGAGAACTTAATGAAGACACGGGATTTACCCCGGATTATTCCTTCGAGGAAGGGATAAAAGAAACGGTTGAATGGTACAGGAGGAAGTATTTGGAATGAAGAAGATAAGCGTCCTTATACCTTGCTACAACGAAGAACTCAACGTGGAGCCCATGGCGGAGGCATTGACCAAGATGTTTGCCGAGGACCTTCCCGGCTACGACTATGAGATCCTCTTTATCGATAACGATTCGAAGGACCTGACCCGTCCCAAGCTCCGCGCTCTTTGCGCGAAGGACAAGCACATAAAGGCCATCTTCAACGCCAAGAACTTCGGACAGTTCAATTCCCCCTACTACGGAATGCTCCAGACCACGGGAGATTGCACGGTCTCCATGGTGTGTGACTTCCAGGATCCCGTGGAACTCATCCCCAAGTATGTGAAGGAATGGGAGAACGGCTATAAGATCGTCATCGGCATCAAGACCTCCAGCAAGGAGTCCAAGGTGATGTACTTCCTGAGGAGCATGTACTACAAGCTCATAAAGAAGTTCTCCGACGTGGAGCAGATCGAGCATTTCACAGGATCAGGTCTTTATGACAAGAGTTTCGTTCAGGTGCTCCGCGATCTCCACGATCCCAAGCCCTTCCTCCGCGGCATCGTCGCTGAGCTGGGATTTGAGAGAAAAGAGATCCCCTACGAGCAGCCCCAGAGAAGGGCAGGCAAGACCAGCAACAATTTCTACAGGCTCTACGATGCCGCCATGCTCTCCATAACCTCCTATACGAAGATAGGACTCCGGATCGCCACCATAGGCGGCGCGATCTTCTCGGCGGTGAGCCTTCTCATCGCCCTCATATACCTCATCCTGAAGCTCGTCTGGTGGGATCAGTTCCCCGCCGGTATGGCTCCCGTTACCATCGGACTTTTCGTCATCGGTTCGGTGCAGCTCTTCTTCATCGGACTTCTGGGTGAATATATCCTCAACATAAACGACCGAGTAATGAACAGACCCCTCGTGGTGGAAGCCGAGAGGATCAATTTTGATGATGAGAACGATTGACAGATCGAGAAAACTTAAGATCTTCTTTCTGATATTTGCAGGGGTCTGGCTGGCCTTCGGCATATATGCCCTGATCGTAAGATTCGGGATGCATATGGAGTATCCCCACGGCAGTTTCCTGTTCTTCAGGAACGATATGTTCAAGGACTATGCCACCATAAACGAGGCGGTGAAGGAACGTAATCCCTATCTGTCCCTCTTGAGCAACTATCCGCCCTTTATACTTTTCATCGCATATTTCTTTACCCGCTTCTCCTCCCCGGACAGCTACCATGCACCCCTGGAGGAGTCCTTCAAGACCCCGGCGGTCATGGTGTCCTTCATTATCCTGATCGCGGTCTACGCGGTGTCCATGCTCCTTATCGCGTGGTTTTTCTCTAAGGCGAAGAAGGACAGGAAGACGAATATCCTCGTCATGCTGATGCTCCTTTTGTCGGCGCCCTCCGTCTTCATGATAGACCGGGGCAACTACCTCATGGTTACGGTGATATTCTTCATGCTCTTTGCGGCATATGAATACCTCCATCCGGAAAAGGAACAGGGTGCCGTCTTCGCGGCACTGGCGGCCGCCACCAAGATATACCCGGCATACGTGCTCTTCATGTATCCCGTGAACAAGAGATTCAAGAAGTTCCTGATCGCCGTGGCGACGGGTGCCTTTGTAACGATCCTTCCCATCTTCTTCATGAGGGGAAGCTTCATGGATAACCTCTACGGATTCGTCACCGGCGCCCTGGGATTTAACGGCGGAGTCGGATATTATTCCGTCTATTTCAACGTGGGCTTTACGGGGCTCATCTCCTTTATCTACAGGGCGGCGGGAACCACCGCCAATACGGCCCTGGTAAGGAAGCTCTGGCTCTTGGCGGGCTTCGGAATGACCGTTTTGGTATTCTTCTTTACCGCCCGGGAGAAGAAGCTCTGGAAGAAGCTCCTTGTCATCATCTCGGTGATGGTATTCATAACTCCGAATTCCTTCCTTTATAACCTCACATATCTTATCCCCCCGGTATTCCTCATGCTGACGGACAAGGAGGAGACGGAAAGAAAAGAGATCCCCTACGTGGTGTTCTCGTCTCTGCTCATGGTGCCCAAGGCATTCTTCTATCTGAAGGACCTGGAGGGGGGAGTGCCCCTGGATTTCAACACGGTGAACATCGCGGTCTTCCTGGATGCGATGCTCCTCCTTGCCATATTCGCTTACTACATCATCGAGAAGCTCATTGAGTGGAAGATCGTGTCGAAGGTCAAGGCGATCCTTGTAAACGATAAGATCACATCCCTTATCCTCAAGTCCTGTGTCATCTTACTGGTGCTCTGGTTCCTCTATTTCCTGAGGGATACGGTCCTTGCCTGTCACGATTCCTTCCTGGAGTTCATATATGCCAGGACCGAGAGCGTGTTCGAGGGATACCGGCGGGCCATGGAGTTCTGCCTGGCCAGGGGAAGGATAGGAGTCATATTCCCCTTCGTCGTCTCCGTGAGATACCTGATCAACGGTACCGGAAATTACGTTTTGGTGTGGCTCCTCCAGTATGTTCCCATCCTCTGTGCGGTGGGCTATATCGGCCGTATAGTTGCCAAGAGGACCCGTCCCGTTTACGGATGGTTCTTCTCCCTCTTCTTCTTTATCTTCCTTCAGATAGATATCTGGCACAGCCTCATAACCTGCTATCCCCTGGACTTCATGTACGGTCTCATCGTTATGGTGGCGGGCCTGGACCTTTACTGGGAGTGGCTCCTTCACAGGGGAGAGAAAAAGAACTGTTTCAGGATAATACTGAGCGTATTCTGCTACTACGAATCCATGCAGGCCTACGAGCCCTTCCTCACGGCGGCTGCCGTCTATGCGCTCCTGACCTTCGCTTATATCCGGCCCCGGGTGAAGGAGAAGGGAATCGCCAAGAGCCTTTGGGAATTCGTAAAGTGCCTTATCCCGCATTTCATCACCGCCGTTATCTTCTACGGAATATTGAAGATCGTGGCGGCCCATCCCATCGTAGATATCCCCGTCACCTCCATAGAGGAGAGGGGAACGTTCACGGGATTCCTCAAGGCTTATAAAGTCTACTCGTTTTCCATGTTCCCCATGAGATCCCTGAGATTCGTGGGAAAGTGGTATTCCTTCTTTTGGGGCGAGAGGTTCAGTAAGCACGCCTTCCTTCTCCTTATGATCGCCTTCGCGGGAACAGTCGCCGCGGGAGCCCTTATCATCTCCAAGGCCAAGGCCATGGACGATGCCGAGGCGCGTAAGACAAAGAGGACCCTGGCGGTCCTGGGGGGATCGGGCTTTATGATCGGCACCTTCTATGCCATGCCCCATGCCATGACCTCCAACTACCAGTACTGGGTAACGGACCTCCACACCAGCGGTTACGTACCCTCCACCATCTGCTACTTCGGATGGGCCCTCTTCCTTTCCATGGGAGTCTGCCTCTTCCTTGTCCTTATCGCGCGAAAAGGCAACCTTATCAAGATCTGTTCCGTAACCGCCCTGGCGGTCCTCTTCGGACTCGGGGCGTACCTCACCAGCATAACGAACGGCTTCTTCAAGCAGCTTCCCGCCTCCACGGGTACCTGGACATCCCACAAGGGTCAGACCTTCTACGCCCTGGTGACCGATAAGAACATGGCTTCCATAGATCCGGACATCATCTACGTGCCCGATTTCTCCGGAGTTCACGGAAACATGGGATGGAACGATCTTCTCGCCGACAGTGAACTGGGCTACGACGTGGATCTGGAGATGAGCCTCACCGCCTTCAGGCAGGAGATCGGAGGACACGACAATCCCATGGAATTCATCTACGACGACGATGCCTACATCGGCTTCCTGGTGGACGTGGACGACTTCGGTACCGGAAGGAGCAGCTGGATGACATCGGAGGATGTGTATATCGTCTCTCCCCAGCCCGGGACGATCCTGGTGACATATGAAGACAGGTCCGGAAATACATATCAGACCACGATCCGCGTGAAGCGGGGGGAGGGAGTCTATCTGGTCAACGACGGGACCGTCGATGTGGCAACTCTCAACGCACAAAGACTTAATTGACAATATGTGATAGAATAAGGCGCAGATTTCTTAAGAAAAGGATCGGGGTATTATAGAAATGAAAAAAACAGTAAAGATCACGGCGGCTTTATCCGCCTTTGCGGTTATCATGACATCGGCAGCCTGCACTGCCAGGACTGCGGGTGACGGCACGGTTACCGAGAGTGACGGCCTTCAGATAGCGGAGTCGGAGTCCTCCTCTGCGGATGCCACGGCTCCCACCCTTGATATGTCGGATTACAGCTTCGATACCGTTTACGGTTCCCAGCTCATCAACTATCTTGATCACCAGTATACGTTTAACGGCGAGAACGTTCCCCTGGACGAGTCGAACTTCTACTTCATCGATGCGTTCATGAGCCTTACCCAGTATGCGACCTACGGGATGTATCCCACCACCGTCGAGGGGTACTTGGATCTCTCGGCTGCCATTGATGATCCCGGGGATTCCGGATACACCACCTACGGCGATTTCTTCGTCGACTATGCCGAGAGGATGCTGGAGAGCACCCTTATAATCAACGACCTGGCTGAGGCAAAGGGACTTACCCTTACCGATGAGATGAACCAGTCCATCGACACGATGCTCCAGACCATCGAGACCGAGTCCGCGACCCCCGCGGGTCTTACCCTGGACGAGTATCTTGCCGTTTACTACGGACCCACCTGCAACACGGAGTCCTTCAGGACGGTCATGGAACACTACTACATGGCAGACGTTTACACCAATGATTTCATCGAGAACTACGAGTACGACGAGTCCGAGATCATGGTGCCCAATATAAGATACGCTCTCTACTATGCCCCCGAAGGTCAGGTGACCGATGAGGAGAAGGCCGAACAGCAGGCCCGCGCCCAGGCTGCATTCGAGGAGTGCACGGATCTTGATATGCTGGCAGTCGTCGGCGCCACGAGCTACACCAACGGTGAGTGCTACCAGTACGGTGAGGTCCTGGTACGTGAGGGCCAGATGGATCAGGCCTTCGAAGACTGGGCCATGGATCCCGCAAGACAGGTGGGCGATGTGGACCTTATAGAATCCGATCAGTTCGGTTATTTCATCGTGGGTTACACGGGTCTTGCCGAGCTCCCGGACGAGGATAAGGAAGCGATCGCCGTATCGGCCCTTTCCGAATCAGTCAGCGATCAGATGGATAACGGTTCCTACCAGTTCGGTACCGACATTCCCTTCGAGACTCCTTCTGCGGTGGATACATTGAACCTGGACGTGACCGATGACGGCACGGCAGAGACCGCCGAGTCCTTCCCCGAGGGCGTAAACAACGGTAGCGTTACCGGCTCCAAGGCTCTTGATATCGTGTTCGTGGTAATGGCATCCATCGGATGCGTTGCGGTGGTGGGCGCCATCGTCTTCGGCGTGGCCCATGCCATGGCCAAGAAGAAGCCTGTTAAGGCCGAACAGGAAACAGAGACCACGGAAGAAAGTGAAGAAGAACTTGAGTAAAAGTCTCAAATATCCGGCGGTCGCGGCTTCTGCCGCGATCGTCTGCGTTTTGGGCCTGTTTATCCTCTACGATGAGGGTGTCTTCGGGAATCTCAGGTTTAAGGGGATCCCCTCCCTGGAAAAGGTCGTATTCGAAGATCTCGTTTCCCCGGAAGATCCGGTCTTCTGTTCGGATCTCATGGTGGTAAGTAAGGATCATCCCCTTCCGGAGGACTTCGAGGCGGATGTGGTCTTCTACAAGGACACGGACGTTCTCATGGAAAGACATACCGCAGAGGCCTACGGGGCGCTCTCGGCATATATATCCGAGGAATTCGACGATAAGCTCTACGTGAGCAGCACCTACAGGACCTACGAGGAACAGGAGAGGATCTACGGGGAAGAGGGAGGCGAGATCGCAGCCCTTCCCGGCATGAGCGAACATCAGACGGGTCTGGCTCTGGATGTCTACGTGATGTTTTTCGCAGGGGCGGGATTTACTGATTCCCCCGTGGGAAGATATGTCAACTCCGATTGCGGCGATTACGGGTTCATAATCAGGTACCCCATGGGTAAGGAAGACATCACGGGATTCGGTTACGAGCCCTGGCATATAAGGTATGTGGGCTTTCCCCACGCGAAGATAATGGGACAGTATGGCCTGACCCTCGAGGAATACGTGGAGCTCTTTGACATAGGGGAGTGGTATTCCTGCGACGGATATCTCATATCAAGGCGGGAGAAAGATGATCTGAAGGTCCCCGCGCAGTACAGTGATAACGATATGATCATAAGCCCCGATAA
Organism: Clostridiales bacterium; assembly: GCA_003543635.1. GTDB lineage: Bacteria > Bacillota > Clostridia > Saccharofermentanales > Saccharofermentanaceae > Saccharofermentans. Next base: position 11,945 of record DNAE01000087.1, read on the forward strand.
TGAGGGTTATATCTTCGTAACTATAGAAATAGACGGTGTTAAATGATAAAATCTCAAGGTTAAGGATTATTTCAGGAGACAGGATAATGGAGATCACAAAAGAACTCACAGATTATCTTCAGAGCCTTGGAAGGATAAGGCTTACGGAAGAGGAGAACGAGAAGACGATGAAGGACCTGGGAGCGATCCTGGGCTACATTGATAAGCTCAACGAACTGGATACGGAGGGAGTTGCTCCCATGAGCCACGCCTTCGGAAGGACTAACGTATTCAGAGAGGACGAGGTCAGCAACGGAGACATGAGGGAAGATATCCTCATGAATGCCCCGGAGCAGAAGGACGGAACTTTCCTTGTTCCGAAGACGGTGGAATAAGGAGATAAGATATGACAGCAGAAGAGATCATAAAACTGACCGCCACTGAAGCCGGCAAGAAGATCGCAAAGGGAGAACTCACATCCGTGGAAGTAACGGAGGCTTTCCTTTCCAAGATCCGCGAAGAGAACGGCAAGTATAACTGCTTTATAACGATCTGCGACGACGCGTTGGATCAGGCACGGGAAGCAGACAGGCTCATCAAGGAGGGCAAGCTCACGGGTCCCTTTGCGGGCGTTCCCGTGGCCATAAAGGATAATATCTGCACAAAGGGAATAAAGACCACCTGTGCGTCCAAGATGTTATCCAACTTCGTTCC
>DNAE01000046.1:0-2325 GCA_003543635.1 Clostridiales bacterium
CACTCGTGACCCATAACGGAAAGGAAATAGGCGGCGGTAAGTCCGGAGGGACCGCCTCCGATGATACCGATCTTCTTTCCTGTGGGCTCTGCGCAAACGGGAGCCTTGATCTCGGATTCGTGCTCGACGGCATATCTCTTAAGACCTCTGATGTTGATGGCGTCATCAACGAGGGTCCTTCTGCAGTGCTCCTCACAGGGATGCTCGCAGATCATGCCGCAGGTAGCGGGGAAGGGATTGTCCTTCCTGATGAGCTTAACGGCATCGTCGTATCTTCCCTCGTGGATAAGTGCGATGTATCCCGGGATATCAACGTGGGCGGGACACTCCGCAACACAGGGAACGGATTTAAAGTTCTGGAGCTTGCATCTGCCGTGGAGGATGTGCTCTTCAAAATCGTCGCGGAAGCCCTTGACCGCCTTGATAGCCATCCTGGCTGCCTCCGAACCGATGGCACAGTCCGCGCTGGCAAAGATACTGTCGGCTGTTCTCTCGATGGCATCGAGGGTGCTCATGTCGGCCTTGCCGTCCAGTACCGAGTTGATAAGTTCTTCGAGTCTTCCCAGGCCTATACGACAAGGCGTACATTTGCCGCAGGAACGTGCGTGGCTCAAATGAAGAAATGCGGCCGCGAGATCCACGGGACACAAGCCGGGCTGGCTTGTCTGAATGTTACGTTCAATGTCCTTGTAGAGTTCTTCGACCGTTTCCTGAGCCAATGTAGTAGATACATTTGTGAGTCTGCTCATTGGATCCCTCCCGGATTGATCTGTTATTGTGAAAGGGGGAGCCTTATCTCTTCGCAGAATTCCTTGAATCTCAGGTCATGTGAAGAAACGATAAGAGTCTTACCCCTAACATAAGCCTTTATGTATTCTATCACATTTCGTGCATTATTCTCATCTAATCCTGACAAAGGTTCGTCCATTATCAAAATCTTTCCCGGGTAAAGGCAGGCCCGAAGGACCGCTACCCTGCGGCGTTGTCCCCCCGAAAGCTCCCGTACGGGCTTATCGGTGTCCTCCTCGGGGAGAAGATCTTCCATGGATCTGAAAATCACCTCGTCCTTAACGCCCCGGCAGCCAAGCCTGATATTATCAAAGGCAGTCAGGTGCCCGATGAGCCTATCCTCCTGAAACACCATCGAAAAGGTGTCGTCTTCACCGCGGGTGACTGTTCCTTTGTCCGGGAGGATAAGCCCTGCTGCCAAACGGAGAAGGGTGGTCTTTCCGGATCCCGAAGGTCCCGTTATCACATAGTGCTTCCCGTCTTCGAATACCTGATCCAACGAGGAGAAGACGGGTCTGCCGTTAAAGCTCTTACTGACGTTCTTAAATACGATACTCATCTTATTAACCTGCCAAGAGCCGCCCTGACGCCCCTTTCCATAAGGTATGCCAGCACCACCGCGGCAAAGGTCCAGGCGAACAGTTCCGATGTATTAATGTATATCTTTGAAAGATAGATTCCGTTTCCCATGGAGGAGAGGGGCCTTCCGATGACCTCCGCTGCGATGCCGCTCTTCCAGGCCATGCCGCAGGAAAGACCCAGGCTGCTTATGAGGAAGGGCTTGAGGTGTGGAAGGTAGATGTGGAATAGAATGTCCTTTTTTCTCATATGGAAGACTTCCGCCATCTCCAGAAGTTCCCCGTCCGTGGAGGAAAGTCCCTCCGTGAGGTTCAGATAGACAATGGGGAATACCACCAGCGCGCTTATCACCAGGGAGAGGTTAGGGGCTCCCACCCAGATGAGCACCAAAATGGCAAAGCTTGCCACGGGGACCGATTTTACCGCCGACACGAAGGGGGCGATGAATTCCTTGAACAGGGAAGATCTATAGGATATGAAAGCCAAAAGTGATCCGATAACAACTCCCGCCAGGAATCCCAGCACTATCTTTAAGAGTGTGGACAGTACCGAGATATAGAAGGCGGAGGTCTTTAAAAGACCGAATAAAGTAATGGCAGTCTCGACCGGTCCCGCCAGCAATATCCTATTGTTGACAAGGACCGATACGAGCTGCCATATGATCAGCCATATAAATACGATGATAAGTTTTTTGAACCGCTTATCCAAGGTAGTAGAAGTCGTCGGAGGGAAGTGCGCCGCCGACGGCCTGGGGATTCTGATCGTAGAGGGTCGTGAGGTAACCCGAAAGGGCGGACTTCATGTCCTCTCCCGTGATGCAGACGATATTGCAAAGGGGGATGGCCTTTGTTGCAACGGGAACTGCGGGAACGATGCCCTGGTCGACGACGAGCTGTGCCGTACCTTCAACGTCGGAGTTTGCAAGCTCCACGGAAGCCCTCTGATCCTCGATGAATG
>DNAE01000046.1:2434-10134 GCA_003543635.1 Clostridiales bacterium
GTGATGAGCTTGGAGTCGGAGGTCACCTTATCCCACTCGTCCGTAAGGGAGAAACGGGAGGTGAGACCCTCGATCTGACCAAGGGCTGCAGTTGCAGCGGGCTGGGGAAGGATCGCGATACCTTCACCTGCCTCGGAAAGGGCTGCGATCACTTCGGTACCCTCGGACTTGAAATCCAGGGTGCAGTCGTCGATGCCGTTTTGTGCCAGAAGATAGTTGATGGCATATTCGGGTGTTGCGCCCTGGCCCGTGGTGATGACCGTCTTGCCGGAGAGATCCGCAACGGAATTGACGGAATCGTCGAAGCTCAGGCAGTAGAGAACGCCCAGGGTATTGATGTCGATGACGGAGATCTTGCCCTCTGTCCTGTTATAGAGGACGGATGCGAGGTTGGCGGGGATGAGGGCGATATCAAGATCTCCGGATCCCAGCGCCGATGCGATCTCGTCGGGCTGTGTTGCCATGGTGAAGTTATAAGTATTCGAAGAAGCCGAGCTGTCGTTCATCAGGTTTACGATGCCGATGGTGGTGGGTCCGGAAAGGGAACCGACGTTGACCGTAACGTCCTCGACCTTCTTGGAACATGAAGACAGAACACATAAGGAAAGTGCTGCCGTTAATATAAGTGATACAAGCTTTTTCATAAGATACCTCCTTGGTTACCGAGGTATTATAATCGATTGGAAAGACGGAAAGAACGGCTTTTCGAAGGGCTTCGAAAAAGGTCTGTTTTGGTGAAAAAAACTTATCGTATAAGGAACGCCAGGTTGTATTCCTGCGCCTGCCCGTCGACGGTTGCCGGGTGATCCGGATCCGTAAGGGAGGAGGTCACGGGAAGCTCCACCGTGCTTATCTGGGGTGTGGGGGAGTTGATGCCCTCTATGTCCAGACGGTAGGTGTGACCCTTAAGGAGCGTTACGGGAGCGAAGGTTATACGGTTGGTCTCGTCGTCCTTAAGGAGTGCGACGCCGACGGTCTCATCCGCCAGCACTTCTCCCGTCTCAACATCCGTCAGGGCGAAGCGGACCGTGTCCCTTATCATGCGGTCGTTGTTGTAGACCCCGGGAACGATCTCTATCATCTCGACGATGTCGTCGGAACCGCAGACGAATTCCTGGGAGACGGTCAGGTTGTCGTTGATTATGTTGCGGGATATGAGATCCTCGGCGGGGGCGGAATAAACGGGAGATCCCGATGATGCCAGATTGACGTATAAGAGGAGTACCACCGGGATCGCTGATAAGAAGATCTCCAGGGGTATCATGAATATGTCGAGGGAAAGACCGTTCTCACTCTTTCCCTTGAAGGGGCAGTTAAGTACCAGGAGCATTACGAAGGCCACGAAGAATACCGTGTAGAATGCCGAGGAGTAGATGTTGAGCCCGTGGAGCTTGTAGAAGGCGGAGATGCTCTCGTAGGTGCGCTCTTCCGCGGAGGGGATATCGATGAAGGAGAGCCTTCCCAAGAGCATCTTATCGATGTTAACGCTCTTACTGAAGATCCAGTGATCGTAGATGGTAAAGAAGGAGAAGGCCGAGGTCCCCATGATGAATATCAGGAGGTTGACCCGGAGGGAAGTTCTCCTTGAGAAGCAAAGCAGGAGCATGAAGGGAACCGCCATGATGACCCAGTAGGACCTGATGTTCGTGAACAGGATGAAGGTGGCGATGGCAAGGGAGGAGACGAATACGGGGACCCGTGCATCCTTTTCCTCTTCGAAGCTCAGCTTCTTGATGTAGCAGAAGACCAGGAGGGCGATAAAGGAGAGGACGAAGAGGTTGATCTTGGCTCCTCCGAGGCTCAGCCTGGACTCCATGAGCAGCTCCATGGCGTCGCCGTTCTGGGACTTAAGGCAGATATCGTAGTAGGGTTCGCCGTAGAAGGGCAGTGAAGATAAGATCTGCAGGGAGAAGACCAGAACTGTCTTCCAGGCGATATTGAGGATATTCTTCTCCCGCAAAAGGAGCAGGGGGAAGAATATGAAGAATGCAAAGGATTTAAAGGGGATGGCCACGACGAAGAATATAAAGGACTTCCTGTGGTCTTTCTTAATGTAGTAGTAGATACCCAGAAGGATAAAGAATATGGAGAAGATATCGTACTGGCAGGCCACCATGGAGGGCACGATCACCGACGAACAGGCCGCGAACATGAGGCAGGCGTTATAGCGAAGTTTCTTATCCTCCACGTATTCGGACAGGATCTTGTAAAGGACGTAGGCGGAAGCCAGGATCATCAGAAGGATCAGGGACTTGCACCAGAGGAGAGCCTTGGCGGAACCCATATAGTCGAATCCGCCGGTCACGTGGAGTATCGCCGTGGGCAGGTTCCAGATCAGAAAGACAAAATACAATATAACGTTGTAGTTGGCCGTATAGACCGTCATGTCGTTTGAGTTCATGGCCGCATAGCGGTAGAACTCCCGGAACTGTCCCGCCTTTATGGACTCCAGGAGCATAACGCCGTTATCCAGGGAATCGGAGAAATCCGTATAGTGGAAAGAGAAGAATGCAACAAGGATCAGAGCCGCCGTCAGAACGATCTCGGCAATGAACAGGCCCTTTCCAAGTATATCTTTCTTATTTATAATCTTCTTTCCCATAAACAATGGGATTATAAACCAAAACAAGAGTAATATCCACGAGTAAAAGGATTTGACGGAAAAGCGACCCTGTAATATAATGTCAAAGTTATTAACGCACCCGCGACGAGAGGAGGGTTGATTAGATGTCTGAGATCAGAGTTAAGGAGAACGAATCCCTTGACAGTGCACTTCGCCGTTTCAAGCGTTCCTGTGCAAGATCCGGTGTTCTTGCGGAAGTCCGTAAGAGAGAGCACTACGAGAAGCCTTCTGTACGTCGTAAGAAGAAGTCTGAGGCCGCCAGAAAGAGGAAGCGCTGATCAGCTTACAAAGGATTCAAAGTCCGTCTCAAAGCGAGGCGGATTTTTTTTAGAGAAACAGAAAAAGTTTCGAATAATCCGGGGAAGTTATGTGTCTTATCATCAGATAGACAGATTTAAGAGAAATTTAAAGCAAAGTATCAGATCTATCGTTATCATAGGATCCGGGAGGATATAAACATGAAAAAGAGAAAAGTGATTTCAATGATCCTTGCTGCGGGAACCATCATGTCCTGCATGGCATTCCCTGCCATGGCGGATGAGACTGAGGTGACCGGGGCAGTCGAGGAGACGGAGGCTTCCGAAGAAACGGAAGTTACCGAGGAAACGCCGGTGAGCGAAGAGACAGAGGCTTCTGAAGAAACGGTAGTATCGGAAGAGACGGAAGTAACCGGAGAAACTGAAGTTACCGAAGAAACTCTGCTTACAGAAGAAACAATTACTTCTGAAGAGACGGAGATCGAGGATGTGGAGGATTCAGATTGCGAGGCGGCCGGGATACAGATCACCGCCGACGTTTTTCCGGATCCTGTCTTCAGACAATATATAGAAGACAAAGTTGATTTTGACGGCAATAAGATACTCAGTGAATCTGAGATCGACAATATGGAATACCTCTGGTTGGATGAATATGCGGAGCTTAAGGATCTTACCGGGATCAGTATATTCGGAAACGCTGATTTTATCAAAGTAGATAATACCTGTGTATCGGAAATTGATGTTAGTGGTCTTATGAACCTGAAGACTCTTGCTGTCAGCAATACAAATAGTGATAGCCTTTCGATCGATCTTTCCGGTTGTTCGGCACTGGAATCCATTTATATCAATAATGCACCCATTGAAGAGCTCGATATCAGTGATTGCCCTAACCTCAAAACACTCGATATAAGGTCGACGGAGATCAGCTCGATCGATCTTACCGGGATGAAGAATCTCAAGAATCTTGCCGTATCCGGAACGAACATAACGTGTATCAATATAATGGACTGTCCCTATCTCAAGAAGGCATATCTGGAACCCACTGATGAGAACTGGAATGCTTATGCGGACCCTGATTATTATCAGTTCAAATATCAAAATGCTTACAGCCTGGAGGTGCCCTATGATTGGTATTCCCCCAGTAGTAGCTGGGAGAGATTTACGGTCCTCTACGAACTTGTGGCTCCTTCAAATATAAAGGTCTCTGATATCAGGATCGACAGCCTGAAACTCTCCTGGGATCCCGTAACCGGTGCGGACGGATATCAGGTTTGGAGAAGCGATTCCGAGAACGGGAAGTATACCTGCATCATGTCGTCTTCTGACACGTCGAAGGTAAGTTCTTCCCTTGAGGCTGCTACGAACTACTATTACAAGATAAGATCCTACAGAGTGGTGGACGGAAAAAAAGAGTACGGACCCTATTCCGAAGTCTTGAAACTGTTTACTGCTCCGGATCTCGCTTCCGTCACGAGGGTGTCCGCAAACGATACGAGGATAAGACTCAATTTTATCGGTAACGAGAATTATATTGACTACAATGTTTCCGTTACCACTTCTCCCTACACAGACTCCGGAACTGCCGTTGTGATATCAGGCAGCAAGACAGCTTGTAATTATACATTGAAATCTTCAGGTACATTGTATTATGTGAAGATCAGGGGATACTACGAGTATAACGGAAATAGTTACTACACCGAATGGTGTCCGCCTATCCCTGTGATGATCCCTGCGGATATGACGACTCTTACGGCTTCGAACATCAAGAGAAATCAGGTGACTCTTACCTGGGAGCCCGTGGACGGGATTAATATGATCTATGAGGTATGGCGTTCCAGGGACAAGAACAGCGGATTCGTATGTCTGGGAAGATACACGGGACTTTCCAAGGTGAGTACCTGCCTTTCTCCGAACACGACTTACTACTATAAGGTCAGAGCATACTATTATTATTACGATAACGAAGGTGTGATCCATCGCTTCTACGGCGGATATACCCCCACGATATCGGTAACGACTCTCAAATAATCTTGAAAATCGTCTGAAAGAATGATGAATGCATACCCTCCATAGGTTATCCTATAGCCAGGATGACCTATGGAGGGTTTTGTTATGAAGAGAAGAAAGACTATGGCACTCGTGCTTGCGGCGGGTATGATCATGTCCTGCGGCAGCGGTATAGTATTTGCCGATGAGACTGATACTGAGGTCCCCGTTGAAGTTACGGAGGAAACAGAAGTAACAGAGGAAACGGAACAGATAGAAGAGGCAGGAGAGACCGAAGAGACTGAAGAGACGGAGGTTACTGAAGTAACGATGATCTCCGAAGAGTCTGAGCAGACCGAGACATCGATCGCCTCTGAAGAAACGGAGCAGACTGAAACGGAGCAGACTGAAACTTCGATCGCTCCGGAAGAAACGGATGAGACAGAGATGACGGAGGAGGTCGCCGAGACAGTGGAGATCGAGCTTGAAGAGGACGAGGAGGTCCTTGCAAGCGGTCTTTATATCAATGAGACGAACTTCCCCGATGACAATTTCAGAAACTACATCATAAACAGCGTTAATCCCGGTCGCGACGATTACATGACTTCGTCGGAGGTCAATGCAGTCAAAAGGATCTCCTGCAGGGTATGTCACATCACCAATCTGAAGGGGATAGAGTATTTCACTAACCTGGAGTATATCGATGTGTACGGAAATACCATCTCAAGCGGATCCCTGGATGTGAATGATTTCTCAAACCTTACATATCTTAACTGCTCCTCTTGCGGCCTCTCGGAACTAGTTGTTAACGGCCTCGATAAGCTTGAGACCATATACTGCTCCAGTAACAGTCTCAGGTATGTAAACCTTCTCGGATGCACGTCTCTTACGAAATTCTCCTGCGGAGATAATAACATGTACTCCGTGGATACAGCCCACGCAACGGCGCTTCAGGATCTGGATTGCCCTCGCAACGTCATCACGGGTATCAACTGTTCAAATCTTAAGGATCTCACAAGGCTCTACGCGCCGAGTAACAGCATTTCCAAGCTCGATCTTACCTCCTGCACCAAATTGAAGCAGATATCCCTCGATAACAACAATCTCACGTCGATCAAGATCAACGGTCTGACGTCAATAAGTTCCCTCTCGGTCGGTGCCAATAATCTGACTAAGATCGACCTTGACGGTACCAATCTGATAAGCTCCACGTTCAATACCGGATGGGGATATGCCTTTGACTGGAGCGAGAGTTACGGACAATACATCATCGCATATCACAACGGCGAGAATATCCGTCATATCTGGTGTGACCCTGATGTCGTATTAACATCAAACGGTTCACGGATAAATAATTTCTATCTTCCGGCCCCCGCCTCTGTTACGGCGACCCCCACGGGAGTCATCAGGAATGTGTATGTGAAATGGTCAGAGGTTGAGCATGCCTCAAATTACTTGATATATCGTAAGGAGATCAACGACAGCAACTGGACATTGATAGCTACTGTTGCTTCGGATAAAACATCATACATCGACCAGGCAAGTAAGACCAACGGTACATTCCAGTATATGGTGGGTACAAAATTCATATTTGCAGACGGTACATACAACAACGGTTATACCAAATCTTCCGGTAATGTATCCTTCATTCCCACATGTCCTTCCGGACTTACCAACTACGGATATATGTGTAATGGGGTGAACTTGAAGTGGAACAGCGTTCTCGGAGCACAACAGTATAACATTTATATGGTCAATAGCGAGACAGGTTATGCCGAGTATGTGGATTCCACCACGGATACGACATATGAGATCGCAGATCTGGTGCCCGGAACGAACTATACATTCCGTGTTACAACAGTGTACTACTACAACGGAAATCTGGTCGAGACGACCGCAGCATCCGTAATCTGTCCCACCTTGCCCGTGGTGAATAAAGTGGATCTGACCCGTCAGAATGCATCCAACTTCGATATAACCGTAACCTGGGCAAAGGCACAGGGTGCAGAGTCCTACAGGGTGGAACGGGCAACGTCCCAGGATGGTCCCTGGACCGTGGTTTACCAGGGTACGGCAACCAGGTTCGTGGATAAGGGCAGACAGCAGGGAGTAAGGTACTACTATATCGTCACTCCGCTTATCACCCACAAGGGAAATACTATCTGCGGTGTTGGCAGCCTCCCGAATTCGATACTGATACCCAAGGATCCCACGGGACTCAGGGTAACTGCCACAACGAGGAATACCATATCGCTTACCTGGAATAAGGTACCGGGAAACAACATCATCTATGAGGTATGGAGATCAAGAAATAAGACATCCGGTTATGTCTGCCTCGGAAGATACACCGAGAACTCCAAGGTAAGTTCAAGCCTCAACCCCAATACCACCTACTACTATAAGGTCAGGGCTTACTATTACTACTATGACTCCGACGGAAATATCCACAGGGTCTACAGCAACTACACGCCGGTACTGTCGGCGACAACGAAAAAATAAAGCAACAGGGGGAGAGCGTTATGAAAGGGAAAAAGAACGTTGCACTGATCCTCACGGCGACCATGCTGTTCTCTTGCATGAGCGGCATCGTACGCGCGGACGAGACCGAGCAGTTGACAGAAGTAACGGAAGAAACAGGAACTGTTGAGGAAACAGAAACGGAAGAAGCGGTTGTTATCGAAGAAACGTTTCTGACAGAAGAGACGTTTCCTTCAGAGGAAACAGTACTGACAGAAGAAACGGAGCTTCCCGAAGAGACGTTTCTGACGGAAGAGACGTCTCTGACAGAAGAGACGCTTATGTCAGAAGAAACGGTACTGACAGAAGAAACGGTA
>DNAE01000179.1 GCA_003543635.1 Clostridiales bacterium
AATCACTTTTGAGACATCCCCCTCTTTTCGTTATTCGTTTATGCGAAGTCTTTCGACAACGGTCTTTCTTTTAACTACGGAATAGACCAGGTAGGGGATCAGTATTCCGAAGACGGCGAAGACCAGGGCTATCGCGGTTATGGGCACCAGGGAGAAATGAGGGTCAATGTAATCCATATCCGCAAAGAAAGCCGTAAACGGAAAGTGAAGTATCGTATACACCGCCGTTCCCAGGAGTATGCTTCCCATTACGTAGATGATGCCCTCGGCGATAAGGACTCTCTCCTGTTGCCTGTCCGTCATGCCGATCGCCTTAAGTACCGCGAACTCATGGGAGCGGGTCAGGATACCCGTAAGGACCGCATTGATGAAGTTGAGTATTCCGATTACGAGAAGGACTACACAGAGGGTTATGGTGATCTTCCTGATGGCGCCCTCGTAGTTGTTGAACTCGATCCTCTCGGTCACCGCACTCCTGTACATGAGTCCGTGCTCTTCACAGTATTCCTTGATCGCATCGTCCGACTCTTCCATATCCCCGGAAGCGGGAGAATCAAAGACCGTAAGGTAACGGTAGATGTTTCCGTCGGCGTCTGCCTCAAGCCTTGATGCGGGCAGGAGAAGTTCGTATGAATCGTAGAATGTATAACCGATATAAAGATCCGAAGAGGGCTGGACTATGGCACAGATCACATATTCCTTCGTGTTATCCACCTTCTCGGTGTCGAGGTACTTGAAGGGCACCGCCGACAGGGAGTCCTCATCCTCGATGATCTCACCCGTTCTGGAATCCTTGAACCTCGTGTAACCGTAGTCCACGGTCACCTTATCACCCACATGTACCTCACGGTCGACGAAGGAATCCGCAATAAACGCGACACTGTCGGAATCAGGGTCAAACAGGGGGTCGATATCGCCTTCGATGACATCCACCTTGTCGAAAAGAACATCGTCAATACCTGTCACCACGGAGAACAGACCACCGTCTGCTTCGGGGATGCCTGCGGTCGTATATGCGGAGCCGAAGGTCTTAAAGTCCAGCTCATCGTTGATATTCTCGATATCCGCATCGCTTATGAAGTCCTTAACATGACCGCTCACCGAGGTGGGGATCTCGTAGTTGAAATAGGAATTGTTACTTACCTTGAAGGCATAGTCGGAACTGTAGTAATCCTCGAAGGACATGCTGTTTGCCAGACTGATACCCAGGGATAAGATGACCACGGGAAGTGCCATGGAAAGGAATACCAGGATCGTCTTTTTCTTGTTGCGCGCCAGGTTCCTCATGGCCATACCGGAAAGGCCCGATACCCTCTTGTTGTTCTTGTTATCCGTCTTGACTTCACTGTACCTGAAAGCCTCCACGGGAGAGATGCGGGATGCGATCCTTCCGGGTCTGCTACAGGAGATAAAGACTGTCACGAGAGCAAATACGCAGGATATCACGAAGATCCAGGGGGAAACGGAAAAGCTGTTTGCCACGGGGGCGAAGATGGTGGATGCGAAGATCGCAGGGGATGTCATCCTTCCGACGAAGTAACCCAGTACAAGTCCCAGGGGGATGCCGACGGCACTCAGGATGAGGGACTGGATCCTGATGATCTTCTTAAGCTGTCTTCCGGTCACGCCGATGGTCTTAAGGAGTCCGTAGTAGGAGATATCGTTAACAACGGAGATCTGAAAGATGTTATAGATGATGAGGTATCCGCTGAAACCGATCACCAGAAGGAAGACTCCGATTATGGCAACGGATTCAAAGTCCGTACCTGACATATCAGAAGCCTGATACTGACCGCACTGATCAATGTCAGTACTGTTCAGGACGTTCTCCATGAATCCCATGGCATCGCCCTTTAATTCAAGGTTCAATCTGCTGACACCGTTCACTGACTTTGCGTACTCTTCCGATACACATACATAGTGGCAGGGACCGATGGTGTTCTCTTCGTAGAGGCCGACGACTTCAAAGGTACCGACAACGGGCGTTTTGTCGCCGTAGGAATAGTAAGGGATATTGATGGTCGTACCCGTTTCCTCCGGGAGGTCCATTATGCGCAGGAGGCCCTTATCCACGACCACCTCGTCGTATTCTTCCGGAGCGCGTCCCTCCAGGGGAGTTGCATAGCACCATTCCATGCTCTGATCGTCAAGATAGGCGATCTCGAGGGGCCTGTTGTTAAACTGCTGATCGCCGTTCATACCGACCCTTATCTGCTCCCCCGTCTCCTTGATCCCTCGAAGACTTAAGACCTCATCCCTTTGGGAGTCGGAAAGATTATCGAAGTAAACGTCTGCATTGCATCCTGCAATCCTGCCGTTAAAGGTATCGGAAGCCGTCTTAAAGGAGAAAGCCACCGAGAAGATGCTGGTGATGAGTAGTGTTGTAAGGGCGATAGCCGCAACGGCGATGATATTTCTCTTGGAGGACTTCTTAAGAGTCCTGACCGCCAGCTTGCGGATACAGGAGGAATTCTTTACATTCATGAAAGACACCCCCTTACGCGTTAACGATGCGGCCGTCTTCGATCCTGATGATGCGGTCCGCCGTCTGTGCGATATCGTCGTTATGGGTGATCATGATGAGGGTCTGATTGTATTTTTTGCAGGTCGTCTTAAGGAGGCCTAATACATCAAGACCCGTCTTGGAGTCGAGATTACCCGTGGGCTCATCCGCCAGGATGATCGCGGGCTTGGAAGCGAGAGCTCTTGCGATGGCAACCCTCTGCTGTTGTCCCCCCGACAACTGGGTGGGAAGGGAATTCACCTTCTCCTTAAGGCCCAGGGTCATTATCAGATCATCGATGAGTCTCTTGTCGGGCTTCTTTCCGTCCAGTTCCACGGGAAGGACTATGTTATCGTATACGTTCAAAACGGGAACGAGGTTAAAGGACTGGAAGATGAATCCGATCTTTCTTCTTCTGAAGATGGTGATCTTCTCGTCCTTCATCTTCTGAAGCTCGTTGCCGTCCACTGCAACCATTCCCGAGTCCGGCTTATCGAGGCCGCCGAGCATATTGAGCAAAGTGGACTTACCGCTGCCGGAGGTTCCGACTATGGCCACGAACTCTCCCTTGTTCACCACAAGGCTCACGTCATCCAGAGCGCGAACCTCAACGTCACCCTTTCCATATGTTTTCTTAAGATGAGATGCTTTTAATATTTCCATCTTTGTGTCTCCTTTTGTCTTGGTATCCCCATCATATGAAAAGATTCTTTCCAGATTCTTTCTGTTCCCCGGAAAGATTGTGACAGTTTTGAAAGATTTGCTTAATTGACCGGCAGGAATAACGAGAAGGTGGTTCCTTCCCCCTTCTTCGACTTCAGCTTAATGTATCCGCCCTCGTCGCTCAGGATCTCCCGGGCAAGATAAAGCCCGATACCTATCCCCTCCTGCGAAGCCACTTCGGAGGAACGGTAGAACCGCTGATATACCTTGGCTGATTCCTCCTCGGATATACCGATACCCGTATCCTTAACATCTATCCTGGCGAAAACATCCGTCTTGCCGATACTTACTTCAACATATCCGGAGTCCGTATACTTGATCGCGTTGTCGATGATATTTACCAATGCTTCCCGGGTCCACTTCATATCGAAGACGGCCTCGATATCAAAGCCGGGATCGGGACCTTTAAGCTGTAATCCCTTTTCCGCCGCCTTGGCACTCAGTTCGCTCACCGCCTGTTCCGCAAGATCCCTGACGGAATCCCTTTTGGGCTCCGGGGATACGACTCCGCTTTCAAGACGGGAAAGCTTCACAAGGGAGTCTATGAGGAACCGCAGCTTCTCCGTCTGGGTATGGATCATCTCCACGGACTCCCTGCCCTGGGGACTCAATCCTTCGTCTTCCCCCAGGAGCTCCGAATAAAGGAGCAGGTTGGCAACGGGCGTCTTGGTCTGGTGGGATATATCGGAGATCATGGCCTTGATGCGGTCCTTTTCCTCTGCGAGCCCCGCCTCCGTCGTAAGGGACGAGGAGAGGAAATCCGCAAACCTGCATTCCAGGGCGGAGATTTCAGATTCCGTATAATCCGCAGGTCTAAACTCCCCCTCCGAGGCCCTGTCGATCATATCCTCTATACCGGCGATGGTACGGGCCGTATTCCTGCGGGTCACGAATGCAAAGATCAGGGATGCCGCACATAGGACGGCCGCCGCCACCGTAACCGCGATAAGAATATAGAGATCCATTACTTATCCCCCTCGATCCCGCCTGCGGACCACTTGTATCCCAAGCCGTACACGGTCTTTATGCAATCCTTGGCCGAGAGCTTCTCACGAAGCCTCTTGACCGCCACGGAGAGGGCATTCTCATCCACGTACTCGCTTCCGTCCGTCCAGATCTTATCGATAAGATCGTTACGCTTCACAACGATCTCCTCATTTTGCACCAGTATATAAAGGAGCTTCTGTTCTGTCTTGCTGAGTTCTATTGCCTCGCCTTCCACCTTGAAGATCATCTTGGGAAAATCAAATTCGAACTTATCCTTCGTATATACTTCGGTGTCTTTCTTTACACTGCTCCTTACGCCCTTAAGCTGGGTGTTCACCCTCGCCCGGAGGACCGCCAGAGAGAAGGGCTTGGTTATATAATCGTCGGCGCCGCACTCGAGGCCCTTGACGATATCACCGTCCGTGTCGTTAGCCGTGACCATTATGACCTTGGTATCCCCGTGAGATGCCCTGATCTCAGTTAGCAGCTCAAGACCGTTGCCGTCGGGAAGGTTCTCGTCGAGAAGGACCAGGGACGGGGAGAAAAGCATCATCTGTTCCCTGGCATCCCTAAGACAGTTACAGGAAATAACACTCCTGTCCCCGCTCTTTAATGCCGTGCAAAGCCCCCTGTTGAGACCCGGATCATCTTCCACGATGAGAATATACTGCATACCGTACCTGCCCCTTAAACCTTTGAATAAGTTTAGATTATATCATTATAAGACCGCCGCTGCCCGATCATCAGCTCATTTCCTAATAATGTGCCAGAGAACTTGCCACAGGTGGCACGACTGCTGGCAAGTTTGGG
>DNAE01000048.1:0-4072 GCA_003543635.1 Clostridiales bacterium
CTACTGAGAAAAAGGTCGAGGAAGCCGGCATAGCATCCGATGACGAGACCATGGATGATTTCTCCGAATTCCTTTGATATCAGCGGTTTAAGATAAAACAGATCCCGATATAGAGAATATCAATTACCAGGGCGGTCGATACAATGACCGCCCATGTTTTCGGGACGGAAAGCCCCTTCCTTTTCTTAAGGTGATCGTGTACCGGGGTTACCAGGTTCTTGAGGATGATGATCTTCTTCTTGGTGAGCCTTCCGATGGTGATCTTAAGGATGCTGAGACCTCCGTCAAGGAGGAAGGGAAGGCAGATGATGATGTAGGCGAAGGGAAGCTTCACATACATGGCATAAAATGCGATGAAGAATCCCAGGGCACGGGAACCTGCGTCTCCCATGAGCACTTTACTGGGGAAGAAATTGAATATGAGATAAGCCGCAAGTACCGATATCATGGTAAGGGCTGCGGATACATTATACATGTTCACTGTGCCGCTGATGGCGGCGAGGGCGATGAATGACAACAAAGTCAATATGGTGAGGGTACCCGATAATCCGTCGACACCGTCGGTGGCGTTGGTGGCATTGATGGATACAACGATGAGGATAACTGCCAGTACGAAGTAGAGACCCTCGGGAAGGACCACCGTGTTACCCGTAAGGCAGAAGTGAACTTCGGTACCGTAGAATGTGGTGAAGACAAGGGCTCCCGCCACTGCAACAAAGAAGTCCAGGGCTCCCTTAATATATTCTCCCCAGGGCTTCTCTGACCTGTCGTCCAGGAAACCGAAGACCATCGAGAGTATGACCAGGAACATGCAAATGAGAAATCCCGCTCCCGTATAACCCATTATGAACGAAGTGAGGACGAATACCGTTACGAAGTAGATGCCGACTCCCGTGGGCTTTCCGATATTAACTTCACTGCCCTCGGCATAAAGACGGCCGCGGTCGTGTCCCAGGAGCTTTTTGCCGAAGGGAAGGAAACGCATACAAAGAAGCGTGGCTGTAAAACTGACCAAACATGTCAGAATGGTATAAAAGATCACTGAATTCATTATTTGCAACTCCTCACTAAGACATTATTATAATACACATTACTGATAATATTTGTTATAATTTTCATCGTTAAAAGTGACAATTAATAAACGGGAGATCAATTATGGATTATAGATCGTATATAGCGGATATCTTAACGGATGTAACGGGACTTGATAAAGAAACGGTTACGAAGCTCATCGAGATACCTCCTAAAAAGGAGCTGGGAGATTATGCCTTCCCCGTATTCTCCCTGGCGAAGACCTTCAGGAAGGCTCCGCCCCTGATAGCCCAGGAGCTCATTACGGACGAGAGGCTCAACGGAAATGAGGTGTTCAAGGTCAGGAACGTGGGACCTTACGTCAACTTCTTCCTTGACAGATCCTATTTTGCCGCCGATACCGTTTCCAGGATCAATGAAGCGGGGGAGAACTTCGGCTCCTCGGATATGGGAGAGGGAAAGAACATCATCGTGGAGTTCTCATCCCCCAATATCGCCAAGCCCTTCCATGTGGGTCACGCCTTCACCACGGTCCTCGGAAATTCCCTTTCCAGGATCTATAAGAAACTCGGATATAATGTCATCAGGATGAATCACCTGGGCGACTACGGAACACAGTTCGGTAAGCTCATAACGGCCTACAGGCTCTGGGGAGACGAGAAGGCCCTCAATGAGGATCCCATCAAGGAGCTCCTTCGGATCTACGTCAAGTTCCACGAGGAGGAGAAGGAGGATCCCACCCTTACGGACAGCGCCAGGGAGAACTTCAGGAAGCTCGAGGAGGGATGCCCCGAGGAATACGAGCTTTGGAAGAAGTTCCGTGATATGTCCCTCATCGTCTTCGAGAAGCTCTATAAAAGGATGGGCGTGGAGTTCGATAACTATAACGGCGAGTCCTTTTACAGCGACAAGATCCCCGCGGTGGTGGAAGATCTCAGGAGCAAGGGACTTCTTGTGGAGAGCCAGGGTGCACAGGTTGTGGATCTGGAGGAATACGGACTTCCTCCTTGCATCATCTTAAAGAGCGACGGAACCACCATCTATGCCTCCAGGGATATCGCCGCCGTCCTTTACAGACATAATGAATATAACTTCGATAAGAATATATACGTGGTGGGTTCCCCCCAGGCACTTCACTTCAGGCAGGTGTTCTCCGTCCTCAAGAAGGCCGGATACGACTTTGCCGACGACTGCGTACACGTGGGATTCGGTCTCGTTAAGTTCAAGGACATGAAGTTCTCCACCAGGGAGGGTAATATCGTTCTCCTGGAAGAACTCCTGGATGAGGCGGTCAAGAAGACCCGGGAAGTCATCGTGGAGAACAATAAGACCAGGGGTCAGGAGATGAGCGAAGAGGAGATCGACGACATCGCCGAGAAGGTGGGTCTGGGATCCGTCATCTATACCTATGTAAGGTCCGGAAGGGAGAGGGACATCGTATTCTCCTGGGATGAGATGCTGGACTTCGAGGGTGATACGGCGCCCTACCTTATCTACACCTATGCGAGGACCAGATCGATCCTCAGAAAGGCCGCTCAGGAGGGCATCATGCCTGCCACGGACAAGGAAGAGCTTTCCCTTCTCACATCGGAGGAGGAGTATTCCGTCATCAAGTCCCTTGCGGATCTCGAGGATGCCATAAAGAAGGCGGCCTCCGCCTACGAGCCCTTCATGATCTCCAGGCAGATCGCTCTCATTGCCAGGAACTTCAACCGTTTCTACAACAATTCCAGGATCCTGGGAGACAGTGACGAGAAGATGGTCCGCGCAAGGCTTGCCCTTTGCGAGGCCAACTGCAATGCTTTGAAGTCGGGACTTGATCTTCTCGGCATCAATGTGGTGGAGAGGATGTAAGGATGAGCGAACCCATGGCGGGCCTGATGCCCGATTTCAAGAATATCAAGTACGAGAGGCCCGATGTGGAGGCCTTCACGGAACTCGTCAAGGAGTTAAGGCTTAAGATAATGACATGCCAGGATGTGGACAGCGCATCCGATATCCTGCTCCGCTATGAGAAGGAGATGAGCAGGTTCGATACGGCCTATGCCCTCTGCAATATCCTCCATGATATCGATACCGCTGACGAGTTCTATACGAATGAACTGGAGTTTTTCGATGAGGCATCCGCGACGGTAAGCGAGCTTTCCTCCGCGATGCTCACGTCCATGCATAACTGCCCCTGTGCCGACGCCCTGAGGTCGAAGTTCGGGGACATGATCTTCAGGAAGGCGGAAAACCTCAAGGAGACCATATCCAAGGAGATAATAGACGAGTTGGTCAAGGAATCCTCACTGGAAAACGAGTATTCCCAGATCCAGTCCGAGGCCCAGATCGAGTTTAACGGCGAGCTTTTGAACCTGTCCCTCCTGACGCCCTATCTGGAGTCCACGGACAGGAAGGTGAGGAAGAAGGCCCACAAGGCTCTTGATGCCTACTATGCCGGCAAGAAGGAGACCTTTGACAGGATCTACGACGATATGGTCAAGGTCAGGACGGATGCCGCCAGGAAATTGGGCTACGATAATTTCACCACCCTGGGATATAAGAGGATGGAAAGATACGACTACGGAAGGGAAGATGTTAAGGCCTTCCGCGAAGCCATATTGAAGTATATCGTTCCCATAACGGTTCAGATAAGAAAGCTCCAGCAGGAGAGACTCGGGGTGGAGGAACTCAAGTTCTACGATCTGCCCTGTATGTTCAAGAAGGGAAATCCCGTTCCCATCGTTCCCGGTGAGGGCTACGAGAGGGTGGCAGGCGATTTCTTCAGGAAGATCTTCGGCGTGGATCCCAGTTTCTTCGATGTTCTTTCCGAGCACGGATTCACGGATCTTCTGTCCAGAAAGGCCAAGTCCACGGGAGGATACTGCATGTACCTGGAGGACTACGCCATACCCTTTATCTTCATGAACGGTAACGGTACCGCCGATGACGTGGCGACCATCGTTCACGAGGGCGGACATGCCTACGCGGCCATCCAGAGCGCTGAGGTCTCACCCTTTGTGGAGTGTCTGTCACCCACACTGGAGACCTGCGAGAT
>DNAE01000048.1:4130-9875 GCA_003543635.1 Clostridiales bacterium
GACGGGCTCCTGTTCCTGCCCTACGGGTGTATGGTGGACCACTTCCAGCATATCATCTACGATAACCCGGATCTTACCCCCGCGGAGAGGCACGATGTCTGGAAGGATCTGGAGGAGCAGTACCAGCCCTTCATCAAGTATGACGACGACCATCCCTTCCATGCCGGGGGCGGTGCCTGGATGAAGAAGGATCACATCTTCACGACGCCCTTCTACTATATAGACTATTGTCTTGCCCATATATGCGCACTTCAGCTCTGGGACGAATCCAGGACCGACATGAGATCGGCTCTGGACAAGTACAACAGGCTCTGTGCGGCGGGAGGTACCGGTACCTTCCTGGAACTCATAAAGGATGCGGGTCTGGAATCGCCCTTCGACGTTAAGGTCATAAAGAAACTGGCGTTCAGCGTCTGCGATTTCCTTAACTTATGAGACTTCCCGAAGAATTCGTAGAATATATGGATCAGTGCTTTCAAAGAAACGGCGTGGAACGCGCCGGTTTCTATGAGAGCTTTGATGCCGACAGCTTTAAAGGGATAAGGCTCAACAGGAGCAAAGTGGAAAGCTCCGCTTACGCCGGCGTTTTAACGAGCCTTAATGAGAAGATCGACAAGGTGCCCTGGTGTGATTCCGGCTTCTATACGGAGAACGAGAGCTCGGGTAACGATCCCTACTACCATGCGGGAGTCTACTATCCCCAGGATCCCTCCGCCATGCTTCCTGCCCAGGTCATGGGAGTAAAGAGGGGGGATAAGGTCCTGGATCTTTGTGCGGCTCCCGGGGGCAAGGCCACGAGGCTCGGCGAGGATCTTCAGGGCGAGGGACTTCTCATCGCCAATGAGATCAACGAGAACCGTGCCAAGGCGCTCCTTCGCAACGTGGAGAGGATGGGCCTTACCAATACGGTGATATTAAATGAGACCCCCGAGAGGCTGGCGGACAGGTTCAAGGGCTTCTTTGATAAGATCCTCCTGGATGTACCCTGTTCCGGTGAGGGAATGTTCCGTAAGGACCCCAATGCCGTAAGAAGCTGGGAGAGGTTCGGCCCCGACACCTGTATCCCCCTTCAAAACTTGATACTGGAGTGCGCCGATGCCATGCTCCGTCCCGGGGGAGAACTCGTCTATTCCACCTGCACCTTCGGGGAGCGGGAGGACGAGGAACGGATCATTGAGTTTATGGAAAGACACAGGGACTATGAAGTGATCTTCCATCCCGAGATCGAGGGCGTCACCCACGGGGGAAGCAACCATATCCTTCCCGGCAGCATGAGGATCTGGCCCCATCTTTCAAGGGGAGAGGGACATTTCTGTGTCCATCTGAAAAAGAGCGAATCGGCGGAAACGGAAACATATAAGCCCGAGAAACTGCCCTCCTACAGGATGAAGAGGGACGACAACTACGGGTTCGGAAAGTCCAGGGATGCCTTCGTATCCTTTATGAAGGAAATAACGACGGAAAAGCCCGACCTTTCCGGATTCAATATGAATAAGGAAAACATACATCTTATGCCCATAGATCCAAGGTATCTGAGCGGTCTTAAGGTGGTTAAGTTCGGACTGTTCCCGGGCAGCATCAAGGCCACGACCACGGAGAGATTGTTCATTCCCTCCCATTCGCTCGCCCTTACCCTCAAAAGGGAGCTCATAAGGGAGGATTCCCTCCTGTCCCTTACCAGGGAGGATCCGAGGCTCACAAGATACCTTAAGGGTGAGACCATAACCGCGGATCAGGGTTTAAAGAAAAAGGGATATATACTGATAGGGGTGGACGGATTCCCCGTGGGGTTCGGAAAGGTATCCCCGGACGGTTCCGTTAAGAACCTGTACCCCAAGGCATGGAGGCTCATATGAGGATAATAATAGCAACGGGAAACAACGATAAGGTCAGGGAGATCGATGAGATCTTACAGGGTACCGGATTTGAGGCGGTATCAATGAAGTCCCTGGGACTTCATCCTGATATCGTGGAGGATGCGGATTCCTTCAGGGGCAATGCCCTTAAGAAGGCCATGGCCGTCCACGAACTCACAAAGGAATACGTAATGGCTGACGATTCCGGTCTTTGTATCGACGCCCTGGACGGCGCCCCCGGTATCTATTCGTCGAGATTTTGCGGCGAGGATTCCACCTACGAGGAGAAGTTCAAGAAGATCTTCGAACTCTTAAAGGACGTGCCCGAGGAGAAGAGGACCGCCCATTTCACCTGTGCCATAGCGGTCGTCCGTCCCGACGGCAGTCACTTTACGGTGGAGGAATACTTTAACGGAGTCCTTCACGAGGAGCCAGCGGGGGAGAACGGATTCGGTTACGATCCCATCTTTTTCGTTCCCGAATATAACATGACCAGCGCCCAGATGACCCCCGCCATGAAACACAGCATGAGCCACAGGGGAAAGGCTCTCCGGGCAATGGTTGAAAAACTCACCGAAAAGTGATACTATTTTCCCTACGTGTACATTTGTCCGCGATCCGCGGACAGTAAGGAGGAGAGACCATGCCTGACGATTCCACCGAATATTATCTCGTGGACAAGAAAGTACTTCCCGAAGTCTTTCTCAAGGTCATGGAGGTAAAGCAGAGGCTCAATACGGGTGAATCCATATCCGTAAACGAAGCCGTCAGAAAGACCGGTCTTTCCAGAAGTGCGTACTACAAGTACAAGGACTCCGTGCTTCCTTTCTTTGAAGCTACGAACGGGAAGAGGGTGACCATACTTGTAACGGTCGAGAACTTTCAGGGTATCCTGTCTTCGATACTGAACGTTATCGCCACCTCACGTGCCAATATCCTTACCATCAACCAGAACATCCCCATAAACGGACTTGCCGATATATCGGTGTCCCTGGAGACCTTAAACATGTTCGGTTCGGTGGAGGACATCGTTACCGATATCAAGAGGATAGCGGGCGTCCGTGAGTGCCGCGTATTAGGAAGAGAATAAGAAAGAACGGAGAATATATTATGATCAATGTAGCAATACTGGGATTCGGAGTTGTCGGAGCGGGAGTAGCAGAGGTGCTCTCCATGAACGCCGACAAGATCAGCGGACATATGGGTGAGGATGTTAAGGTAAAGTACATCCTCGATATCAGGGATTTCCCCGACAGCCCCTTTGCATCCCTCGTAACACATGACGCGGATGCGGTCTTCGGTGACGATGAAGTCAGCGTTATCGTCGAGACCATCGGAGGCGCCAGGATCGCCTACGAGTACACCAAGAGGGCCCTTTCCGCAGGTAAGTCCGTGGTTACCAGCAACAAGGAACTGGTTGCCACCCATGGCGTGGAGCTGATGCAGCTTGCCAGGAATAACGGATGCAGATATCTGTTCGAGGCTGCAGTAGGCGGCGGTATCCCCATCATAAGACCCCTCTACAGATGTCTTGCGGGAAATAAGATCATGAGGATCGCCGGTATCGTTAACGGAACCACGAACTATATCCTCACCAACATGAGAACATCGGGCCTTTCCTACGATGAGGCTCTGAAGCAGGCCCAGGAGAAGGGCTATGCGGAGCAGAATCCCTCTGCCGACGTGGACGGTATCGACGCCCAGAGGAAGCTTTCCATCCTTTCCTCCATCGCCCTCGAGGGAGCCTATGTGGCCCCCGAAGAGATCCACACGGACGGTATCTCCTCCATAACGCTGAACGACATCAACTTTGCCACCAGGATCAACTGTTCCATCAAGCTCCTGGCTGTATTCTCGAATATGGACGACAAGAAGCCTTCTGCTTACGTCGCCCCCCATTTCGTAGCAAGAAAGTCCCAGCTTTCCCCCGTGGAGGGCGTATTCAATGCCATCCTCGTTAAGGGTAATGCAGTGGGTACCACCATGTACTACGGAAGGGGGGCCGGAAAGCTTCCCACCGCATCCGCAGTCGTGGGAGATATCCTCGAGGCAGCACTTCCCCCTGAGGCCAATGCATATAATAACGATTGGAAGAATACCCTTGATAAGGTTACCTGCGATTACGAGGATATCGTAACGAACATCGTAGTCAGATCAAAGGCGGGAAGTATGGAGAACCTGGTCGACAAGTTCTCTGCCTATAACATCAAGCAGGCCTGGGACGGTAACGATTGCAGCGCCGTCATCGTTTACGGCATAAGGACGGGAGATATCGATCCCCTGGTAAATTCCCTTGGCGGAAACTGGATGCATTACATGGAGTGAAGACGGGACTGAAGATCCTTTATGATCTCCTTGTAGTCCCTGTGTCTTACACCCGGGAAAACATTGAGCATACGGCCGGCACCATAGTGCCGGCTTTTTATTATGGAGGCACGTATCTCTTCGGCGTGCTTCTCAAGTTCCGCTCTGCCGAGATTTGCCTTGATCATGGTCTCCTGGGCGGTCTGGGTGGTCTTCAGGGCCTTGTTTCCGATGCGGTCCGTCATCTTATCGGAAACTTCCTTGAGGGAGCTTGCTATCCTGTCAAGTTCCTCCAGCTTCTTATTGAGGCCTATGAGGGTCATGGCGGTGACCACCGTATCCGTTATAAGCAAAATGTAGAAGACGATTAGGCATATGGTGCCTATCCTCGGCGGAATGAGGTCCGTCACCAAATGCTCGGTCCACTTGTGGAATGTCTTTAACACGAGCACGACGGCAAGTCCCCAGATAACGCTGAAGGCAGGGCAGATATAGCCGTTGAGGTTAAGGGGCATATCGGAATAGTCCCACCATCTGGCGTGGAAGATCTTGTCCAGGAGGAAACCTGCTACAAGTTCCACCGCGGTGGCAAGGAAAAGACCTTCAAGGAAAAGTATTCCGAAGGATTCCGATCCCACCGCGTTAAAGAGGGATATGACGGCGATCATGCCGAAGCCGTAAACGGGGCAGACGGGACCGTTTAAGAATCCCCGGTTTACAATGTTACCCTTGAAACTTGCATGGAACACCACTTCGGTCATCCATCCGACGACTGAGTAGATAAGGAAATACCATGTCAGCTCATAGAAGGTCATGGTCAGATCTGATTATCGCAATACTCCTTGTAAAGGGCGTTCAATTCCGCCATTGCGTTGTTCATGCGGATCTGAAGCCTGGAGATATCCTTGAGGTTCTTGTCCTCGATGGCGTGCTTGATGGATGTGAAGACGGAGGTCGTCTCATCTGTATTCTTGGCCAGGGACATCCGCAGGTTCTCGATATCGTTCCAGAGCTCATCGTCAACGCTGTTGGAAGTGTTGTGACGCTTTACGTATCCGCGGATCGTAACGAGATTGGAGGGGATTATCCTCTCCAGAAGCTCATACTGCCACTTATCCAGCATGGCGTGGGAGTATGAGGCCAGGATCATATCGTTGAACACGTCACCTGCGCAGAGGATATCCGTAACGGAATCCGCTGAAATGAAGTTCTTCATGGAATCGTATACGGTGGCGGGGGGAGTGCCGAAAAGGTTGTCGCGCTCGTCCTCGGACATATCCTCGAATATGTCTTCCTCGCATCTGTAGAGCCTGTTTGCTTCAAGATAATCAGAGGGCTGGCCATAGGGCTTAGTGAACTCTGCTTCGAGGTCCTTGGAAGTCTTACCGGACTTAAGTGCGTAGTCGATTCCGTCGAGCATGCACTGGTAGATGGCGGAAAGGCAGAGATATGTATTCGTGTGGGGGTTAGGGGAGCGGAGCTCGAACCTGGTTGCCTTGGGGCTGTTCTCGGATCTTACGAGACCCAGGAGAACGGAACGGTTCCTTGAAGGAGAGAGTACATCCTTACCGATGGAAGCAACGGC
>DNAE01000048.1:10058-12495 GCA_003543635.1 Clostridiales bacterium
AGGTAATCCGTCTTCATGTCCTTGGGGGCGAAGAGATTGATCTTCTTGCCGTTCTTGAGGAAGGCGACGGCATTGACATGGGTATGTTCGCCGGAACCTGCGACACCGGGGATGGGCTTTGCGTCAAAGCTGACCTCGAGACCGTGCATACGGAAGATCTCCTTGATGAGGATCCTGGCCGTAAGCTCGTAGTCCGCACCCTGAAGTGCATCGGAATATCTCCAGTCTACCTCGAGCTGCTCCATGATGGAGTGGAAATCACCGGAGGAGGTGACGGCCGCCTTTACGCCGCCCACTTCCTTGTGACCCATCTCGGGGTTGAATCCGTAGTTGTCGAGTACGAGGATGACCTGCTCCAGGGCCGTCCTTACAACGCCCTTTGTCCTCTTCCAGTACTGCTCCTTGAGGGTCTGGGAGATGGAGAGCTGCTCCGTGCTGATCTTCTCGTCGGGGGAGTTGACCCAGAACTCCAGCTCCGTTGCCATGATAAGGGTTATCTTCTCCAGGTCCTCGGGCTCAAAACCGTACTCTTCGCACAGATCCCTGTTATTCTCAAATACGTCGAAAAGCCTCTTCTCGAAGTAATCCGCGCTCTTCTTGAGTACGGATCTGGAGCAGACGGGTCTGCCGTTGTGGTAGAGGAAGGAGGGGATCCTTAATGTTCCCACGGGTAGGCCTGTCTTATTATCGATATGTTCGTAGTTGTAATCCACATACCAGACCACCTCGGAGTCGGGTACAAGGTCGACTTTACCGTCGTTCAAAGTGGCGATGCCGGGAAGGACAACGGACGATCCGTCTGTCTGTACCGCTTCGCCGTTCAGGTAATTTACCAGGTGATCGTGGAAGTCACAGATGGGGATCCTCTCGTCCGTATCGTTTCCCGCCAGATCAACAGCGGCAAGGGAAACGAACTTTATCTCGGGGTGAGCTTCGAGGATGGCCGTGATATCCTCCACGGAGTGCTTCTCGGGGGGGATTATGCATACAAGATCGTCGATGACCTTAAATTCCGTCATATTATTATTGTTCCGTCCTTACTTAGATTAATCCGAAGGTATTCTATCATATTTAACTTGATTTTTAATATTAACTTGTAGGAAAATCATTCTATGACGAATTCTTTGGTAGATATATTCAAGATTGACGACATCGGGAACCGTATTTCTGTGCGGATACTCTTCGTTTTCATGTTGATGCTCCGTCTGTCGGTGTACTTTTTCCCTTTGGGTGACCCCGATTTCTCATCCTTTTACAACTGGTTCAACTACATATCAAGCGACATGGACCGGATGATGAACGCATCCTATGCCGATATCCCCATCACCGACGGAAACATAATCTATATCATGTCGGTGCTCGCCATCGATATGATCTGCCTTTTCTGTGCCTTTTTCTACATCGGCTACTACATAAAGATGAAGAGGGTGGAGGAGGCTGACCCGAGGTTCAAGCCCGTGGGCACCGGCAAGCTGATCTTCCGATTGATCGTAATATCAGCCGTTTTCGCGGTACTTTACATCCCTCTGCTTTTTTCCGTATTGTATTTATTTCTGATTTTTATTATTATCTTTCCGTACCTTTTGATCTTTCCTGCCTGCTATCTGTCAGGTGACAGCGATCTATTTGATTCGACCCTCTACATGAGCAGGAGACAGAGGGGGTATTACATGGTCAACTTAAGGAATGTGAGCCTTCTGATAATGATCTACGTCATCGGAGTGCTCCTGACCCAGGGCGTCGGATTGATTTTCCCGAACGCGGGATTTATACTTAAATCCTTTGTTACCGTGTTCTGCTATCTGGCATTTGCAAGGTACAGCGGCATGATCTATACGAGGATGCTGAAGATTCCCGGCAACAGGCAACGACCGCCTGCAAGACCGGCTTGATAAGATAATGATGCCGTAAGGCAAAGTTATAGATAAAGAAATAATTACGGAGGTTCGCTTAAATGGACAACAATGAATTGGCGATCAAGAAACACACTGAATGGCAGGGCAAGATCGAAGTTATCGCACGTGCTCCCGTCAGCACAAAGGAGGATCTGGCAATAGCTTACACACCCGGTGTTGCAGCTCCCTGTCTTGAGATCTCCGACGACAGAGATCTTTCTTACAGATATACAAGAAGAAGCAATCTCGTTGCAGTAGTGACAGACGGTACCGCAGTACTCGGACTCGGCGATATCGGACCCGAGGCAGGTATGCCCGTTATGGAAGGTAAGTGCGCTCTGTTCAAGGCCTTCGGTGATGTTGATGCTTTCCCTCTCTGCATCCGTTCCAAGGACGTAGACGATATCGTCAACACAGTTGCACTCCTTGCAGGATCCTTCGGTGGCGTTAACCTCGAGGATATCTCCGCTCCCAGATGCTTCGAGATCGAGAAGAAGCTCAAGGAGAGGGAAGATGTTGATATCCCGATCTTCCACGATGAC
>DNAE01000205.1 GCA_003543635.1 Clostridiales bacterium
AATGTGGTGCTCTGATAGATGGGAACCTGTCTGGGTTCTCCGTTCTTGGGCGTCCATCCTGCGTGAACGCACTTCGTATCGATCTTATTATTCATAAGAAAAACCTCCAATAATTCATATCTTGTTGATTATATCACTATTATTCCTCGTCTTTACCGGCGATGGAAACTTCTCTGATTATTACGGAAGGAGTAAAGAATTCTCCCACGGTATCTGGCGTGGATATGGTATCGTTGCCCACGTCGGATATCTTTTTAAGGACCTCGAAGTAATTGTCAGAGATCGTTATCTGTTCAACGGGTCTTTTAAGCTCTCCGTTCTCGATGAGATACCCCTCACAGAAAAGGGAGAAATCCCCGCTCATGGTGTTGACTCCGGCGTGAAGACCGTTTAATTCCGTAATATAAAGGCCGTTCCCCACCGTCTTAAGTAATTCGGCAAAATTCTTTGTGCCCTCTTCTATGATCATATTGGAACAGCTGAGCCCTCCGGCAAATCCGTTACCCGTGGACTTCTTACCGCACATATTCGCGGTCTTTAAGTTATAGAAAGCGGTATTGAATCTTCCCTTCTCGATTATATATTTACTTGTGGTGGCAACGCCCTCGTAGTCGAAGGGAACCTTCTTGATAGCCTTCTCATACATGGGTTCTTCCTTGAGGGATAAGGCTTCCGAGGCGATCATCTCCCCCTCCTTCCCTGCCAGCAGGGAAAGGCCCTTGAGCATAGCGTAGGAGGAGAAATTGGACATGAATACGTTGAAGAAGGAATTAACGGCTTCATTGCCCAGTACCACGTCATATGTTCCGGACTTGACCGAAGATGCACCGAACTTACCAAGGAGCTTACGCCCGAACACTTTAAGGAATTCACCCTCATCGAACTTATCGATATCGTTACCGTACCAGTAGTGGCCTCCCGTCTTTACGACTCCGTCCTTCCTGGCTCTTGCACCCGCGTAGATGGATACGAAGTCGCTGTCCTTGTAAGCTCTAAGCCCCTTGGTATTGAGTTTCATGGAGTAGGATCTGTCGCAGGACATGGAAAGATAATCCACGGATTCGATACAGGGGTCCAATGCCAGTATATCCTTCTCCAGCTTAAGAGCCGTCTTCTCGAATCTGGAATAGGTGTTCTTCTTATATGCATCGGTGATCTGCGAGCAGTAAAGGTTACTGTTCTCGGGATCGCAGTATATGAAGTCCTCATCCTCGTCCTCCAGGAGTTCACAGTTCTCGGAAACGGCATTGAGTACCTTATCGATCTGCTCATCCGTGAATTCATTCGTACCGGATGTTGCGACCTGTCCGTTCTTCTTGCCCTTCACGCTTACATCCTGCTCGGCGGATCTCTCATAGGAATTGACTTCGCCGTTAAGAACGGAGATCTCCATGGAAGAGCCTCCGGAGAAGGTGGCCTGAAGGTCCTCAAAACCGTATTCGTTCTTCTTATCAAGTATCTTATTAAGATATATCTCAGCTTCTTTTATATCCATTATTCTTCACCGTTATCCCTTCCGCCTACTATCATGGAGGATACCCTTATGGTGGGCTGTCCCACGGTTACGGGAACGTTTCCGGAGATGGATCCGCAGGCACCTGCTGCAAGTTCCAGATCGTTACCCACACGGTCGATGTTAAGGAGGACCTCTGCACCCTTTCCTATGAGGGTGGCGCCTCTGACGGGTTCCTTGATCTGCCCGTTCCTTATCATATAGCCTTCGTTAACGGCGAAGTTGAATTCACCCGTTGTCGTATCAACGGAACCTCCTCCCATCTGGGAACAGTAGATACCGTATTCCGTATCCTTGATGATGTCCTTGGGATCATCCTTACCTGCAGCGATGAAGGTATTACTCATCCTGGAAGTGGGAGCATAGGAATAGTCCTGACGTCTTCCGCATCCCGTGGGCTTGCAGTTCATCCTTCTGGAACCCAGCTTATCCACAAGATAGTTCTTAAGGATGCCGTTCTCGATAAGGAGAAGATCCGAGGAGGTATTACCCTCGTCATCCGTCATATAGGAGCCCCACTCCCCTTCTATCCTGGCATTATCATATGCCGTGACCACGGGGGAAGCGATCCTCTTACCCAGCATGTCCGTGAAGCAGGAGCTCTTGATACCCACTGCCGTTGCCTCCAGGGAGTGACCGCAGGCTTCGTGGAAGATGACTCCGCCGAATCCGTTGCCCAGGACCACGGGCATAACTCCCGACGGCGCATATCCGGCGGATAGCATGCGCAAAGCTCGGTCGCAGCATTCGGTGGCCTTATCCATCATGGGATATTCGTTTATAAACTCATATCCCCTCTGGGTTCCCGGGGAAATACTGCCGGTCTGCATCTCGTTATCCTTGGCAGCCACAACCGTAAAGGAGATCCTTGTGCGGTTTGTATCCTTCTCGCAGTTAACTCCTTCGGTATTAACGATCCTCACATGTCTGTTGTTATTTGTGTAAGAACCCATGGTCTTTGATATAAGGGGATCATATCCCATGGCATAGGAGGATGCCTGCTTCAGCAGATCCGCCGTATCGGACCTTTTTACCGAGGAGGGATCTATCAGAAGCTTTGAGGATGTGGTGTAGCACTTTTCCTGCAATTCCCTGATGCTTCCCTTGTCATTGCCCTTCAGGGCATCTGCCGCATCCAGGGCAAGCTTTATCAACACATCTGTGTCAAAGTCGTTTGAATAGACATAGACGACGTTAGTACCTGCCATCAGTCTTATTCCTATACCGGAAGCAATCCCCTTCCCGGCCCTGTGTACACGACCGTTCAGGAGCGAAATGGAAGAACTCTCCGACTGCTCGATGAATACCTCGGCAAAGTCGGCAGTCTTGCTCATGGCTGCTTCCAGGATCTTGTTTATACTGTTGTCATTGAGCATTTGGTATTACCTTCGTTTGATTTATTACATTAGATTATACTATTTAATCCCTATATATGACCATGCTTCGGGATCAAAAACATCCGTTCCGGAGAATTCATACCAATAGGCCGGGGTAAAGACATTACCGTTATTGTCATCAATAAGAAGGTTGGGATTATCGGTTATAAGAAGGGGAAGATCATATTTATCGTCGTCACTTATAGTCTCCCCGGTCCTGGGATCCACGGGTTCTTCAATAAGACCGTTAAAAGCCAGGAAAGGTGTATCCGCATTAGTCATGAACTGTGAAGAAACGGTAAACTCCCCCGTGGAATCAAAGTCCTTTACGAGCAATACGGGGTTAAAGCTCCGGGGCTCAGCTGTCTCGTAATCTCCGTCGTCACTAAAGGATGTTCCGTGGTCAGCAACAATTATGATCCTCGTATTATCATAGACTCCCGCCTCTCTCAGGGAATCAAGCCAGTTCCCCAGGAGCATATAGGAAGCCATATTGCACTGGTAGATCTTGTAATCCCTTATCTCATCAATATCCAAAGTAACCCCGTCCAGAGTAAATCTTTGCATGTTCTCCTGATCGTAGGAGGTATTGTCTATTATAAGTTCCGGCGTATAAGAGGGTTCCGAGAGCAGCGCCTCATTATGTGCGGTATTGTTGGAATACATGGTGAAGGTGTTTTCCGTATCGTAGGAGACCACCGTAATATCGGGAAGGGTCTTTAATGCGTAGTAACCGTTCAGGAAATCGATATCGTAACCCCTGGAGGTATGTCCGTCCTCCGTGACCTGTACAAAATCCGAAGAATACTCCCGGTCCGCCGCATTATACATACCGCTGTCATATAAGAGGGTCCTCATGAAAAGGGGCGACACCCTGAAAAGGCTGTAGCAGAAGAAGGCCCTGTTACGGACATCCGTCTCCTCCTCTACTATCTCATCCATATAGGGATTGAGATTAGCATCGGTTATGTAAAGATCCATCTCCGGGTATTCGTCGAAGACGGAAAGATCCGGTATCCACTCATATCCCGCATAGGTGGGGTCCATGACCGTTACTTTATAACCGTTCTCGTAGAAGTTAACGGGCATTACCTTCAAAGCGGCATTCTGCTTCTCTTCCAAAGAGAGCTCGGGCATATCGTTTATCTTATCCGGGGTATATCCGTAGCCTCCGTAAAGGGCAGGACTTCCGGTATTCGTGTACTCGCCGAAGGATATGGTATCGGGATAGAAGGTAAATCCCGAGAACTTCTCCCCGATATCGGGATCCTCCTCCATGAGGTAAGGCAGAAGATATCCCATACCGCGATCCAACATGATAACGATAACGTTCTTACCGTTCTTCGAGAGCTTTAAAGAAGGTGTCTGAAGCTGCGTCGTCGCATAGTAAAGATGCCGGTACTCCTTCGTAATGTCCAGAAGGTTCTTAATGCTCATATAAGAAACGGCGATCAGGCAAGCCATTATCACGGACAAGATGATCTTCTTCTTGTTTTTCCAGAGGATAAAAAAAAGCATGGCTATAAGGACCATGATCAGGATATTGAACATGATATCTTTGGGCGTCGTGGAATACTTACCCGACTGAAGTCTCAGAAGGGGCGTCAGGGGTCCCACCTTTCCGAAGGCAAAGTAGTTCATGGTCAATATGCCGCAGATAATGCTCACCAGGAGGGAAAAGTACTTCTTAAGCCTTTTCGTAGACAATACATAAAGTATGAGGCCGTAAACGAAGAAAGTACCGAGCCCCGTAAAGAAAGAGATGAACATATAGACCACGGGGTTCTTATAGGCGTGAACATTGACGAAGTGGTATGTGGCCGTGGGGATGATATCCGAGGGCACGAGAAGTCCCACGAGAACGCTCAAGTAGAAAAGTCCGCCTATAATGAGGATCTTATCCTCCCCGTAAGTTCCGATCTTTACCCCCTCCCCTGCTCCGGGCTTAAACTTCAAGAGCTTAAGGGCGATGTTCTTAAGGAGCGAAAAGATATTGTTACAGGTCCAGTAAAGGACGAGTCCTGCCGGGGAATCGTAAAGGAGGACCAGGAATACGAGGGCTATAAGGACGATCTTGATCTTATCCTTAAGGCTCGTGTCCTTTGTATAGATCATTCCGGCAGAAATATTGATAAGGGTCATGATCACCGGAAGAACGTTGATATTAAAGCTTCCCAGTGGGAGTGCTCCATCGGGAACCCCCAGATCCTTTATGAGACCGAACAGGAAGGGCACTCCGTTTAAAAGATGAAGGGACGACAGCATATGATATGCCGCGATGAAGAAGGGTATCTGAAGTATAAGCGAGAAGGATCCCTTGAATACGTCCGTGGGGGAATAATCATTCTCCTTATAGTAGGCGTTTAAGATCATGAAACGCTCGTCACCCTTAAAGGTCTTCTTTATCCTGTCCACCCAGGGCTTAAGGCTCTTCTCCTTTAAAGATGTCTGTAACTGGAGCTCATCCGCCTTGATATATAAGGGCAATATAAGGATGTTCAATATGACGGATAAGATGATTATGGATACCCCGGGGTTCTCCGAAGCCTTATAGCAGAGCGCAAATATGAATTCCAGCAGCAATTCCACCGGTCTGATGAAAAGATAGAACAGGGCCGCCAGAACAGACATATCTTAGGGTATCAGTACCTTTTTATCTTCTTGGAAGTATTCTTCTCGAATTCCGTTTTACGAAGAACGACTTTCTTGATCTTCTTATAGTTGGACAGTTTCTCGTTGACTCCGTCAGCAACTTCCTTGAGGAGCTTCTCGATATCTCCGTCGGATGCCCCCTCGCCGAGTTTATTGTTGACCTCATCCATATCCGGGAAGATGGTGGCACAGATGATGATATCGTCCTTTATCTCGTCCTTCTCACCGGATACCACGCTTTCCGCGACATAGGGAGAAAGGGACAGGAGATATTCGATCTCCTCGGGGAATACATTCTTACCGTTTTTGGCGATGATAACGTTCTTCTTACGTCCCGTGATGATACAGAAGCCGTCCTTATCGATGTAGCCCAGGTCACCGGTGTGATACCAGCCATCGGGATCCAGGGCCGCTGCCGTTGCTTCCGGGTCCTTATAGTAACCCATGAAGACATTATCTCCCCTGGCTACGAACTCGCCGATACCGTCCTCGTCGGGATCTTGGATCTTTACCTCGGAACCGGGAAGCGGAAGTCCCGCCGCCTCATTCTTAAAGTCCACATCCCTGTTAAGGGCAAGGATCGGAGCACACTCGGTAAGACCATATCCCTGTACGCACAGGAATCCTATATCCTGGAAAAACTGGAGCATATCGGGATTGACGGGAGCACCTCCCAGGATTATGAGCCTCATCCTTCCGCCGAAGGTCTCGTGGATCTGAGCGAAAAGCTTCTTTCTTATATCGATCTTGAACTTAAGAAGGAATCTGCTGAGCTTGATACCCGTCTTAAGCTTCTTGGCCGTCTTGGGATCGGAGTTGATCTTCTTCATGATTCCCTTATAGAACATCTCAAGCATGACGGGAACCATAAGAACGCAGGTGGGCCTCACTTCCTTGATATTGGTTGTGATATAGCGAAGACCTTCGCAGATGGCGATGGTCGTTCCCCTGTAGACCTGTCCCAGGAAGCCGCAGGTGCATTCATAGGTGTGATGAAGGGGAAGAACCGAGAAGAATATATCGTTCCTGTCGATATAGAGCATGGAGAACATGGCTATAAGATTAGTGCAGATATTCTTCTGATTGAGCATAACTGCCTTTGACTTGGATGTGGTTCCCGATGTGAAAAGAAGGATAGTCATCTCATTAACATCGATGGGGGTCGTCTGATAATCAGTATACCCCGAAGAAAGGAGCTCTCCTCCCTCCTCGATCAGCTTGCTGAAGGATGTAAACCTGGGATCAGCCAGATCATCCATGGATATGTACATGGTGAGGGTTTTTACCTTTCCAATGATCTCGTTCACAACATCGAGCTTAGTCTTGGAGAATATAAGGACGTTTACCTCAGCCCTTTGCAGGCAGTTAAGGATCTCCTCCGTCTTAAGCTCCTTATCAATGGGCACAACGCATCCCAGGCCGTTTGTGGTGGCAAGATAGGAAACATACCACTCATATCTCGTCTCGGATAAGATGGCGATCCTGGAGCCCTTCTTAAGCTTTTTAAAAAGGGCACTACCCAGGGAGTCGATATCGTGATCGAACTTCTCCGTGGAAACGGGCTCATAGTCCCCGCCCTTCTTAGTCTTGTGTAGAAATACCGGGTTCTCGGGGAATTCCCGCACTCTCGTCTTGACCACATCTCTGAGGTTTTCAGGTTTGGTTACTTCGTAGAGAGGTATGTTCTTCATGGTATTATCCCCCGTCGTTAATATATCTAGAGATTAGCAATAACCCTTTGAAATGGCAAGTTCGGCACGCTCCTTGGCCTTACCGCCCAGGGCTATCTGCTCCTTTATGAAATCAGGATGATCGGAAATGAAATCCTTCATGTACTTGTCAGGGTCAGAAAGGAACTTCATAACGAGATCATACTGCTGTTCGTTTATATATTTTCCCGCCAGCGCCTGATCGAAGAGAGTCTTATCGATACCCGCAAGGGTATCCATGTCAACACCAAGACCCTTCAACACTTCCCTGCCGCTCTGATGTCTGTCGATAACGGCGATGGTATCACTGATATCTGCTCCGAGACCTCTTATAACGGGTACCCAGGCTCTCTCATAGCTGGAGGCCTCGGTTATGAGATCTGCGATGTGAAGTATCTTCTTGCCGGAAAGGATCGTGGCATCGGCGATCTTAGGGGAACGGAACTCGGGATCCGTTACGACCGCAGTCTGATCCTTATAGATGGTTACATGGGGCTTACCCAGGATGTGTGCGGGAAGCATGGAGAAGAAATAGTCCCTTCTCTCTCCGCCGGAAATGAAATCAAAATCGTACTTGGAAGCTTCCTTAACGAGCTGATCCGTTACATTCCTGAAGGTCTCGGACTCCTTATAAAGGGCCATAAACTCCTCGAAGATGACACCGGGCGCTTTAAGCTTATCCTCACTAATCGCCGATTCTATAACCTTAAGCATCCTGGAAGCTTCCGCTTCATCCTTCACTAAGAAATGGGTATTGATATAGAAGGGACCGAGCTTACCCGATGTATACCAGAAAGGCGTATCCTCGGGGGCAACGCGTACGGCGTTCGTTAAGAAAAGATCATCGATAATACTTCTAGTGTTCATAAAAAACCTCCTGATATTAACTGCTCTTACGGAAGTTACGGTCCGTAAGGATCCTGGCAAATACTAGTCCCAGGGGGAGAGATACCACGACTATAACGGCTTTTGCAAGCCAGTTAAGTCCCGTGGAGAAGTCCGCCTGGGAGAAAAAGAATATTCCCTTATACATAAACATTCCCGGTACCATTATAACAATGGAAGGCACCGTCAGAGTGATCCTCGGAAATCCTATATGGTTCTTGATGGATGAAGCGAGAAGTCCCGCCGTAAGGGCTCCGCAGAAAGCCGCTATGCTCATGCCGACTCCCATATCCGTAAGACAGAGCCTTAACACGTTTGCCACTGCTCCTATAACCCCCGCAATGGAGGCCATCCTGACGGTACTGTTGAAGAGTATGGAGAATCCGAACACACCTAAGAAACTCATAACGAGCCTTAAGGGGATCAGATAGTATAAGGGTAAGGAGTAGGGTTCAAAATCAACGGGGGCAAAGTTAAAGAGCGAAGCCGTAAAGGCGCCCGCAAGGGTTGCAACACCGATGACCAGCACCGCATAGGTGATACGTTCAATACCCGACTTAAGATCGAGCTTGGCAAGGTCGATACCGCCGGTGATCAAAGGAAAGCCAGGGATAACATAGAGCATGGAACAGATATATCCCGCCCTGAAATCGATGGGACTTCCCGTTATTGATCCCAGGGCCTTTACCAGGAGCATATATACGATACAAGACGTCATGACTCCCGCACATATATTGGCAAAAAGGGTTATCTTCCGGTTCAGAAGGATCTTCCTCACCATAAAACCGAAAAGGGCCGCGAAGAAAGTTACGACCATATCCAGGGCTCCTGCTCCGAGAAGGAACGAGAAGGCCATGCAGGCAATGCCCGACGCCAGGGAAAGCTGGAGAAGCTTGTAGTTTCCCCTCTCCTTCTCGATGGTATCCAGCATCTTGTGGAAATCATCAACGGAATATCTGGAAACCCTTTCCGTGAATCCGTCGCAGAAGATCTCCAGATAATGGAGCTTATCGGTATTTACACCGGTGGTCACATTGGAAAGGGCATTTGTGCAGCTGATGCCGTTCTCGATACAGGTGTAATCGATGGACTTAAGTCCGATATCGGCGTTGCAGGTGACATTAAGGGCTCTGGAGAGCTTATTCATTGCGGCTCTAACCCTGAAGGAACCCGCACCGTAAGCAAGGAACATGAGACCGACCCTGCCGATGAGTCCGGCCTTTTCGCTCAGAGGCGATGAAGACGACGGCTTATCGCTGTCGTTCCTGGAGGTGTCGTGCCAAAGTATGGTCATGTGCTGCTGGCGGAATTTACTCATATTACTCCCAAAGTCTTAAGGTTCCGGTCACGTCCCGAAGATCCTCATTATTTTCTTCGCACCAGGACTTTAAGTCCCGGGTAATATCCACGGGGCACGTGGGATGAACAAGGCTTGCGGTTCCTATCTCAACTGCGCTCGCGCCTGCCATCATGAACTCCAAAACATCCTCGTAATTACTGATACCGCCGCAACCTATCACGGGAATATCCAATACCCTGTAGCACTCGGATACCATCCTGAGTGCAACGGGTTTAACGGCAGGGCCGGAATAACCGCCGGTATTGTTCCTTAATACGGGGCGGCGCGTCTTGATGTCGATGGCCATACCCAAAAGGGTATTAATGAGGACAACGGCATCCGCTCCTCCCTTTTGGGCTGCAAGGGCCGGTGCCTTGATATCGGTCACGTTCGGTGTGAGCTTGATCCATAAAGGAAGGGATGTGCGCTCCCTCATGGCGGAAACTATGGTATAGATCTGCTCGGGGTCGGATCCGATGCTCATGCAACCCGCCTTTACGTTGGGACAGGAGAGATTTATCTCAAGGGCATCGATCTTATCCTTATGGGGATCGAGCTTCTCGATCATGGCCATATAGTCGTCAAAGGAATGTCCCGCCACATTGATGATGCGGGCACATCCTAATCTATCCATATAGTCCAGGTCATGTTCCAGGAAGTAATCCACGCCGGGATTTTGAAGTCCCACGGAGTTGAGCATTCCGCAGGCTGTCTCCGCAACCCGGACCCCCTCGTTTCCCACCCGGGGCTTGATGGTCAGGCCCTTGGAAGAAAGCCCGCCGAGGATGGAAAGATCATAATACTCGGATAACTCGTGTCCGAAATTACATGTGCCCGATGCAAGTATCAGGGGTGATTTAAGCTCCACTGAACCCACGGAAACGGAAATCGTACTCACCAGATCACCTCCTCATAGGGGAACACCGGGCCGTCCTTACAGCATCTCTTGTGATCGAAGGGAATCCCTTCCTTATCCGCTTTGATCCTGCAGATGCAGACAAGGCAGATACCGATACCGCAGGCCATCCTCTGCTCCATGGAGACAAAGCACTGAAGCCCATGGCATTCAGCCCATTTACCCACAGCTTTCATCATGGGAAGGGGGCCCACACAAAGGACCGTGGCTCCCGATACGAAGGAAGGATCCAGAGAATCGAGACCGTTACAACAATTGCCGTGTATTCCGGCTGTTCCGTCATCCGTCGTAAGGACATAGGAATCATCGGATAAGACTACCTGATCAGCCGATCTGAAGCCCTCCACCACCACGTGGGGGATACCCTTTGAAGTCAGGACTTCGTGGGCAAAATTCACGGGGAAAACACCGGTTCCGCCTGCCACAAGAATGAATCTGTGGGAGGCATTCAAGTCAAAACCGTTGCCCAGGGGACCTAAGACAAAGACCTCATGTCCCTCTTCAAATGCAGCTATTTCAGCGGTTCCCTTACCCACCACCTTGACTCCGACGGAAAATGTTCCGGCGGAGGGATCGACAGAGGCGATACCGAAGGGTCTTTTAAGGAATCTCGAGCAGGATATGTTAACAAACTGCCCGGGGACAGCAGAAGATGCAATGGAAGGACAAGACAATGTTATATATGCCGTATCCCCGTTGAGCATCTTTTTTGATACTACTTTAGAAACGAATTCTTCTTTCATGAATACTTTCTCTCTTTAAGAGCATAGGTAAGCTTCATCCTCATATCGAGGGCCTCGTCACGGGTTGCCTTGAAGAACTGCTTGGGCTTTAAGTCCTCCCTCTTCTTCCAGGCACACATAAGGCTTCTGGAAGCATTTACGATGGAGCCCGTTCCCTCCTTCGTAAAGGATGCAACTGCCGCATCGGGACCAGCACCCTGGGCACCGTAGCCGGGTACGAGGATTAGGGCGTTGGGCATTCTCTTTCTGGCTTCAACTGCCTGCTCGGGAACTGTTGCACCAACAACAGCACC
>DNAE01000098.1 GCA_003543635.1 Clostridiales bacterium
TTCACGTTGGGGGACCAGTATGTGAGTCCCTTATAGATATCCCTGTCTTCGTGCTTGGAGAATTCGTTATACTTCGCACGCGCCTCGGTGGAGATAACATCACCGATCTCGTGCATCAGCTCCTTATCGAAGGTGGCACCGAGTCCTACGGACTGGGGGAAACTGGTGGCCGTACCGGCCCTGGCAACTCCGTGGAGTCCCTCGTTCCACCAGTTATATTCAGGGATACCGAGACGTTCGATGGCGGGGGCATCGTAACGGAGCTGTGAGATCATCTCCGATACCGACATCTGATCGACGAGCTTTGTCGCTTTTTCTCTTGCTTCTGTTCTGTTCATATATTGTCTCCTCAAATGTTGCTATTTACTTAACATATTTAGCAATTTTTGTTATAATCCTCGTTGAACCATAAGAGGGAGGTTCACATATGGACTACGACTCGCCCGAAAGCTATCAACAGCCGATCCGGGACTTTATCAAACGTTATCTCGACGGAGAAAACGAGAATGTCGATTTCGTTCCCAAGAGTAACATGCGCATCTGGTACAACTACCAGGTGGAGGGTTACCCTCTTCATAAGCACAGCGCCCTTGAGGTCGTGCTGCCGGTCGAGAACGGCTACAAGTATATTGCCGACGGAAGAAAGTTTCAGCTCAACATAGGAGACATCCTCTTTATTCCGCCCAACTGTCTTCACGAGATCGAGTGCGACACGGAAGGCAGCAGATTCATCTATTTGTTTGAGATAGGTTTCCTTAAGAACCTTTTCGACTACGGAGAGGTGGAAAAATTTCTTTCGGAACCCCGTCTTGTCAACTCGAATACCTATCCCGATATCCATCAGAAGATCAGAAAGCTCTTTCTGGAGATCTCTGATATCTACTTCATGCATACGACCAAGATCTGTGAGATGATCATCTTCTCAAAGCTGATCGAGGTCTTTGCCGTAATAGCCCAGGAGACCGGTACGGAGACGGCTGTCCACTTTGCCAATGATAAGCAGAGGGAGAACTTTTACAAGTTCAAGAGTCTTATCGACTACATCAATTCCCACTATATGGACAACCTCAGTCTGGAATATGCAGCGACCTTCGTCGGGTTCTCGAAGTTTCACTTCGCCAGACTGTTCAAGGAATTCACCGATTCATCCTTCTACGACTACCTGACCCACAGAAGGATCGTGGCGGCAAAAGCTTTGCTTGAGGATGATACATTATCCATAACCGATGTCGGTGAGCGGTGCGGTTTTACAAATCAGTCGACGTTCA
The DNA here is from genome assembly GCA_003543635.1 of Clostridiales bacterium. Taxonomy (GTDB): domain Bacteria; phylum Bacillota; class Clostridia; order Saccharofermentanales; family Saccharofermentanaceae; genus Saccharofermentans. The sequence goes on from DNAE01000098.1 coordinate 1,269, forward strand.
CGAGATGTTTCTCTTCCCACGTCAACATGACGCCTTCAAAGTACCGACAGCAGCTTAGACAATCTAAGAATTGAATCCCTCTCTACTACTCTTATAAATACCTCGGAATCATGCGGGAGCCCTTTGAGGCTCCCGCAATCATTTTCCAAAGTTTTGATCAACCCTTTACTGATCCGAGAGCAACACCGGCAACGATGTACCTGGAAAGTATCAGGTAAACGATGATAAGAGGAAGAACGGTGATCGTAAGTCCGAGATAAATGGAACCGTACTCCGTCTTATAGATATCACCTCTAAGGAGCTGAACCATCTGGGGAAGAACCTTCTTCTCCTTAGCCGTCAGAAGGACGGAGGGCTCGAAGAGTCTGTTCCAGTTGGCAACGAAGGTGAAGATAGCCTGGGTTGCGATAGCGGGTTTCATGATGGGGAGAACTATCCTGTTGAAAGTATAGAACTCTCCGGCGCCGTCGATCCTCGCAGACTCAACGATCTCGATGGAAAGGGAAGCCTGAAGGTACTGTCTCATGAAGAATACCATCATGGGAGATGCGATGGCGGGAAGGATGAGCATAAGGCGGTTATTTGTAAGACCGAGCTGATATGCCATCTGATAGAAACCGATAAGGGTAACCTGTCCGGGGATCATCATGACACCCATGATGAAGCTGAAGAAGGGGCCCTTGAGCTTCCACTCGTATGCACTGATCGCATAAGCCGTCAAAGAAGAGAAGTAGACGGCAAGGATAGTGGCCGAAGTGGAGATGATAGCAGAGTTCATGAATCCTACGGAAGGCTTGAAGTCCTTACCCTGGAATACATGGATGTTCTGAGCAAGGTGTCCGGAAGGGAGAAGGCTCAGAGCGTGCTGCTGGATCTGAGGTGTGGATCTTGTAGAGTTGACGATCATTACCCAGAAGGGAAGGATACACATGATGGCAATGATAATGCATACGATGTATATGATCGCCATGTATACAGGAGATTTTCTCTTTTTCAATGTACTAACTTCTGACATATCAAATACCTCCTGCAAGGCGAGCTGCCTTTGCCTGCTGCTTCTTCATCTTCTTCATCTTTGCAACATCCTTGTCCCTGAGCAAATAGAACAGGAGCGAGGAGAATATAACGATGATGACGAACATGATCATGCTGGCTGCAGCAGCCTTATTGTAAATGTAACTACCGGAGAACGCCTGATTGAAGATGAAGACGCTCGTGGTAAGTGTTGCGTTGTCGGGCTGGCCGTCGAGGAAACACTTGGGAATATCGAACATGTTGAGACCACCGATCAAGCTCGTAACGAGTGTGAAGAGCATGATAGTCCTGATACAAGGAAGTGTAATAAGGAAGAAGGTCTGAACTCTGTTTGCACCGTCGATCTCGGCAGCCTCGAAGATGGAGGGATCGATACCGATAACGCCGGAGATAAGTGTTACCATCGTATAACCAAACCACATCCAGAACTGGATGAAGGCAACGATGTTCTGTGCATTCGTCTTGTTGATAAGGTACTCAACGGGACCGGACTGGATGTGCAACGATGTAAGGATATCGTTTACGGGACCAACGGGATAACCGAAGAGTGCACTGAAAAGGATAGCGATCGTAGCTGCCGTGATGATGTTGGGCATATAGAACACTACCTTGAAGAATCCCATACCCTTGATCTTGCTTCTGTTATCCGTGAACCATGCGGTCAGGAGAAGAGCAAGTCCGAGCTGGGGAATGAAGTTCATGATCCAGATCTTGGCAGTATTGCCGAGAGCTGTTCTGAACGACTGTATATGTACTACATCTATAAAATTCTGAAATATATTTCCCTCTACCAGGCTCAGGTCCTTCGAATTAAGACCATGAAGGTTTGTGAAACCGATGAAGGTCGTATAGAGGATGGGATAGAGCTGGAATATAAGGAAAGCTACTACGAAAGGAATAGAGAAGATATAGCCGTACTTTGTGTAGCTGACGCTTTTCTTTTTATTCATAACAATCGCCTCTGACAAAATTGAAAAATCCGCTTAAAAAATTGGAGTTTTTTGCATAGAAAAAGCGGCTCCGGAATAAAGAGTTTAATTCAATTTTCCGGAGCCGCCTCCTAAGTGCAATCAGTAATTTAAGTATCTAAGTACTTATTAACTACATGATAGATTTGTTTGGTCTTCTATTATACAGATACGTTGAGGTTGTCACCAACGTTGGTTCTGAAGTCAGCGATAGCAGCATCTCTGTCCTTCTCACCAGCTGCATACTGTCTGACCTGGTCACGCCAGTAGCTGTTGATGGTCTCATCATACTGTGTAAGGTTGGAACCGTTAGCATATTCGTTAGCGGGAACGAATACGTCGAACATGTTCTGGCCGCCGAGGAAGTCGAGAGTTCCATCGGACATCTCCATTACCGTACCGGAAGCAACAGAGTCCTTAGTACCGCCTTCGCCATTGAGTGTGCCGTTAGCCCACATATACTGAAGTCCGTTCTCTGTGCAGTCAAGTGTGATCCACTCGATGATCTGGCCAACAGCTTCCTTGTTCTCGGAATCCTTGTTGGCAAGGAGCCATGTGCCGCCCCAGAAGAAACCTACGGGAGGAGGACAAACTGCCCAGTCACCATATGTTCCCTGTCCTTCTGCGAAGGAGCTTACTACGTTACCATCTTCGTCTGTGGAACCGGAGTTACCAACCATGACGTAGTTGATAAGCCAAGCGGGACCGAAGAAACCGAATACGGGCTTCTCGCCTACGCCTGCCATGTCAGCATACCATGCATCTGTCCAGTCCTGAGTATCGTTGGACCAGCCGTTAGCCTTAAGGTTAGCGGAGATGTCAAGGAAAGCCTCTCTCTTAGGATCGATGTTAAGAGCACCGTCTACGACCCAGCCCTCGTCGGAGCTGTTCTCAACTGCGTGCCAAACGTCACCGTCACCGGAAACGATAGCGATTCCGTTATCAGCAAGAGTAGCTGCTGCTTCCCAGAACTTATCCCAGCTCTGTGTACCTGCACCGATTGCTGCGCCGACTGTATCGGGATCATCAGAACCGAATGCCTGGATAGCGAGGGATCTTCTGTAGATGAAAGCACCGCCGGTAGCCTGATATCCGAGACCAACAACCTTACCGTCGGAAGGTCTTGTTCCGATATCTACGGAATACTGAGCGATCTTTGCTGCTTCGATCTCAGCTGCTGTGTCGAGTCCGAGATCATCATAGGGTGCTGCAAACTCGCAAGCATCGCCCTGAGTATACTTAAGAACGAAAGCGGACTCAGCGCAATAGAAGTCAGGAGCGTCTTCACCGCCTGCTGCAAGAGCTGCGTCAAGAGCGGGCTGGTACTCACCGTTTGTTGTAGCGATGATGGTAGGAACTACCTCATACTGCTCAGCAAAATCGGGATGAAGTTCCATGAACTTATTAACCATGTTGGGAACTTCGTCTGTGAATGTCCAAAGGTTAATTGTCTTCTTACCTGAACTGTTGCCGCTTTCCTTCGTACATGCTGTAACAACACCTGCCAACATGCAGAAACAGAGCATACCTGCAACTAATTTCTTCATAGTTTTTCCTCCTGGTTTGTTTGGATTGTGTAAAACTTTTTTCTAGTTTTTGTTAAAACTAACTAAAATCTGGCCGGAAATTAGTTTTCACAATCACATAATACACAATTGCCACAAAGATTTCTTTACAAATCTTGCTAATTTTCATACAAATATTGCTAACTTTCGCACATTTCACAAAAACGATTGATTTTTTTACCAAGATTATCGTCAGAAATGATATATTTAATAAAGATTTTTGAAGGGGTGATTTCTATGGCTTCAGGCTTCTTTAAACAAACAAATCCTGCCATGAGGTTCCTTACCGGTCTTTGCGATCTCATGGTCACGAATCTTCTTTTTATAATTACGTGTATACCGGTATTCACCATAGGAGCGTCCCTATGCTCCCTCTATAAGATCGCAGCGGAGATCAAGAGGGGCGAGGAAGTATTCCTCTTCCAGGACTACTTTAAGACCTTCGCCTCCTGCTTCAAGAAGGCAACCTTGCTTTGGGTGCCGCTTCTGGTGATCGATTCTTTCCTGGCTTATGAGCTTTACCTGCTCTACTATGTCCTCCCGGAGCAGTACCAGCTTCTCCAGTACCCTATTATCTTTGTATTGTTTATTTCTTTATTTATAGTCATTTATTCCTTCCCCCTCATGGCCCTTTTCGAGAACAGCCTCAAGGGGACGGTGATCAATGCCTTCAAGATAGGACTCGTCTCCTTCCCCACCACCATATTCATCATGGTGATGCACATCCTTATCTTTGTGCTCTTTATCAACGGAAGCATCGTTTCCATAGTGATACTCAGCATCTATATGTTCTTCGGCTTTACCCTTACGGCCCTTGTGACCTTCATCTTCATGGATAAGGCCATGGACAGGATCCCGGACTACAAGAGATCCAAGGAGATATTGGACGAAGAGGATTAATAGGATATCCGGCAAATCAAAGGGACCATCCGTTCGGGTGGTCCCTTATTGTCGATCTATCTCCTTTATATTGAGGGCATTAGAGATTTGCTTTGATCTTATTGTAGATCCCTTCGGCATCCAGGCCGTAGTAGTGCATGAGCTCTCCAGCCTTACCTGACTGACCGAACTCGTCGTTGATGGCTATCTTTGTGACCTTGACACCTATGCCGTTCTCACAAAGGGCATCGCAGACTGCACTTCCGAGACCTCCGATGACGGAATGCTCTTCTGCAACGAAGACTCTTCCCGTCTTCTTGGCGGAAGCCGTTACTGCTTCCACATCGAGGGGCTTAACAGTATGGACGTTGATGACTTCGGCAGATATTCCGTCCTTAGCCAGCATATCCGCGGCGAGAATGGACTCGGCAACGCATACGCCGTTACAGAAGATCGTGATGTCGGAGCCCTCAAGGATTTGCACTGCCTTCCCGATCTTAAAATCATAAGAAGGAGTTGTATTGATGACCGGGACGGCAGCGCGTCCAAACCTGAGGTAAACAGGTCCATCCTTAAGCAGCGCCGCCCTGACAGCGGCACGGGCTTCGATATCATCTGACGGTACGATGACCGTCATTCCGGGTATGGTCCTCATCAGGGCGATATCCTCAAGGCACTGGTGCGTAGCACCGTCTTCACCTACCGTGATCCCGGCATGTGTAGCGCCGATCTTAACGTTCAGATGGGGATATCCGATGGAGTTCCTTACCTGCTCGAAGTTTCTTCCTGCAGCGAACATCGCAAATGACGAGATGAATACGGGCTTTCCGACGGTGGCAAGACCGGCGGCGATACCTGTCATATTCGCTTCTGCGATTCCGCAATCGATGTGGCGTTCGGGGAACGCCTTCTTGAATACGGCGGTCTTGGTAGCTCCCGCAAGGTCAGCGTCAAGAACAACGAACTCCGAGAATTCGGCGCCCAGTTCCGCCAAGGCCTTTCCGTAACTGTCTCTTGTAGCTATCTTGTTGTTCAGATCGATATTCATGAAGCGCCTCCGTTCTGAAGAGCCGCCTTACGAGCCCTGATCTCTTCGATGGCTTGTTTGTACTCCTCTTCGTTGGGAGCTTTGCCGTGCCAGCCGGCCTGGTCTTCCATAAAGGAAACACCCTTACCCTTGACGGTCTTCATGATTATCGCCGTGGGACGGTCCGTGCAAGCCTTTGCATCGGCAAATGCCTTCCTGATCTGGGCAAAGTCATGACCGTCGATGTTGATAACGTTAAAGTTGAATGCCTCGAACTTCTTATCGATGGGATAGGGGCTGCACACGTCAGAGATCCTTCCGTCGATCTGAAGGTCATTGTTGTCAACTATAACGCAGAGATTGCTGAGCTTTCTGGCTCCGGCAAACATGGCTGCCTCCCAGATCTGACCCTCCTGGATCTCACCGTCTCCGCAGAGGCAGTAGACCCTGAAGTCACCGGAGGTAAACCTTGCGCCCAGGGCCATGCCGCACGCTGCGGACAAGCCCTGACCTAAGGAACCTGAACTCATGTCGACGCCGGGTGTCTCGTTCATGCAGGGGTGACCCTGAAGGTAGGAGCCCAGCTTACGGAGGGTCTTAAGATCCTCCACGGGGAAGAATCCCCTGTTTGCAAGCGCGGAATAATATCCGGGTGCCGTGTGTCCTTTGGAGAGGACGAACCTGTCTCTTCCGGGGAACTTGGGTTCCTTGGGATCGATGTTCATCTCCTCGAAGAACAGATAGGTGAACATGTCGGCCGCGGAGAGGGATCCGCCGGGATGGCCGGACTTGGCGTTGAACACGCCCTCGATGATGCCCTCTCGCACGTCACATGCGATCAATTCTAATTCTTTATCTGTCATCTTAACCTCTTACTGTCTTTACTCGCCGTTCTTTTATGAGAAAGGATTCTCTGAAGGATATAGAACGCCGGCGGGTCTATTATAACCCAAGTCTGTTCCGGAAAGGCCAAGATACTTGAATACTTCGTAGAGAGCCTTACCGTGGTGACCGAAAGCAACTGCACCGTGATGAGGGAAGTTGTTCTGGATAAGGACATGACGGTAGAATCTGCCCATCTCAGGTATAGCGAATACGCCGATACCGCCGAAGGACTTAGTAGCAACGGGAAGTACTTCACCCTCTGCAACATAAGCTCTGAGCTGAGCATCAGCCGTGGACTGAAGTCTGAAGAATGTGATATCGCCGGGAACGATATCTCCCTCGAGGGTACCCTGAGTAACTTCCTCGGGAAGATTCCTTGCCATGATGAGCTGATACTTCATGGAGCAGGAAGAAAGCTTCTTGGAGCATGTATTACCGCAGTGGAATCCCATGAAGGTATCCGTATGCTTGTAAGGGAACTTGCCCTTGATGGACTCTTCATACATATCATCGGGTACGGAGTTGTTGATATCGAGAAGCGTAACGATATCCTCGGATACAAGGTATCCGATGTACTCGGAAAGGCAGCCGTAGATATCAACCTCGCAGGATACGGGGATACCCATACCGGTGAGGCGGGAGTTTACATAACAGGGAACGCAGCCGAACTGTGTCTGGAATGCGGGCC
>DNAE01000026.1 GCA_003543635.1 Clostridiales bacterium
TCTCCACGTTCTCGGAATCGTCCTTTCCGATGGGTACGGAGGGATCGATGATGTTGGGGATCACCCTCATGATCTTGTCGATCTTCTCGGAAAGCTCCGTCTCCTTGGCGGAGAGCTCCTCGAGTTCGGCTGCCATGGAAGTAACTTCCTTCTTGACCTCCTCGGCCTCCTCCTTCTTGCCCTGGCCCATGAGTGCGCCGATCTGCTTTGAGATCTTGTTCCTCTGGCTCCTCAGATACTCGGCTCTGGTCTTGCTCTCTCTGTATTCCTTATCCAGTGCGATGACCTCGTCCACGAGGGGAAGCTTGTCGTCCTGGAATTTCTTCTTTATGTTCTCCCTTACGATATCGGGATCTGTGCGAAGAAGTTTAATGTCGATCATTTGTTAATACCCTCCAAAGCATTTTACAACTTATGTATTTTATCACTTATCAGTCGTTATTTCCCCCATAATTTCCCTCGGGGTATTCGCAGGCCGCATTCCACAGGATGAACTCGCTCTGACCGGCATCCTGAAGTGCCCTGATCTGGTCGTTTATCGCCGTGTAATCGTATTCCATATAGCGGCCCGAACCCAGGTATGCGGCGGTGAAGGCCTGAAGGTATGGACGGACCACGGAATAGTTCTCCTGGTCGTGGTACTGGCTGCCCGTTATAAGGGCTCCGTACATCATCTCGTAGGGGTATTTATCCGGGTAGTCGTAGGAGACGTTATTCATCACCGTTCCCAGGGCGTAGTGGGAAGGGTAGATCATGGGGCAGAGGGAATCCACTCCCGTGAGTCCCACCGTGGCCCAGTCCTGACCCAGGATATCACCGTCCAGGGAACTTGTTACCGCAATACCGAAAATATCGGCGGATACGGGTACTCCCAGGGTGTCCTGGATCCTTATCCTCGCCGTCTGGAGGAACCTGTTGATAGCGTCGCTCTTTGAGGGCACTTCCCCGGTCAATCCGTAGTAGGGCTCCGCCTCCGTGGAGGTCGAACCCGTGGGGAATCTCACGTAGTCGAACTGGATCTCATCCACTCCCATGCCGATGGCTTCAATGGCAAGGTCGATGAGATAGTCCCAGTTTCTGGAATCGTAGGGGCTGACGAAGGCCTCGCTTCCCTCATTGGGGAAGTAGAGGGGCTCACCCGTGCTGTCGCAGATCGCCCTGTCGGGATAGGTCTCGGCCAGCTGGGGATCCTTAAAGCACACGATCCTTCCTATGACCCAGACGTCGTTGTCGTGGCAATAGTCGCACACGGCGGTAAGGTCGTAGTGATTCCTGACATATCCCACGGAATTGGCAAGTTCGTTCGTTGAGTTGAAATAGACGCCGTCGGCCTCCTTGAGGTCGATGACCACGGCGTTGAGCTGGGAATTCTTGGTGAGTTCCACATTCTGCTCCAGATTCATGGCGGCATTGAGATACATGCCCCGGACCTCGAACCTCTCATAGGGGATCGGAGCTTCCGCCTCCTCGAGCTCTCCCCAGTATTCGTCGGCGGTGGGATTATCGGGAAGATATTCCGTCACCGTGAAGGGGACCGTGGGGGTGGGTGTGGAAATGGAGCCGATGGTGGCGACTCCGGAAGCCGAGGTGAGATCCTCGTTTGTTCCCTTCTGTCCTCCCGCGGCCCTGCCCAGAAGACCGCCTATAAGGACAAACCCCAAAACGACCGCTGCCGCGGAAAGGCTCATGAAGGTGAGCCTGAGATTCTTGAGGGAATGTGCGGAGGTCTTTTGTTTGCGGTTATATTCCTTAAGGTCATAACGTCTGTTGTCGTTGATCATATGTGCATTATAAAAGGTTGCAAATGAAAACAAAAGATAAAATTTGAAAGTAAAATATATATTATTATATATGCCTGTGATAAAATCATGGTATTAATTCAGGAAAGTGGGTCTTTTTGACAGATGATCGTCAGGAATTGTGCCGGTGGGATAGTATTTAACGGTGACAGGGTCCTTTTGCTCTTGAATGACAAGCGCGACTGGGCATTCCCCAAGGGCGTTGTCCGTCCCGGGGAGGATATGATGAAGGTCGCCGTATCCAGGATAAAGATCGAGACCGGACTTGAAGCGTCCATCGTGGCGCCCTGCGGCAAGACCCATTACGAGTTCTATTCCGTAACCAGAAGGAAGCCCGTACACAACAACATTTCCTGGTTCGTCATGAAGACCGAAGACGAGTCCGTTAACGTAGATAAGGCGGAGGGATTCATCGAAGCGCGCTTTTTCGGGATCGAGGAGGCACTGGAGACCATAACCTATTCCCAGGATAAGTCCCTCCTCATGGTGGCATACCAGCGTTACAAGGAGCTCGGTTGACATTGCCCTCCGATTCATTCGTTACCCTTAAGGGGTACGGCAGGTACGAGATAGAGATCAAGCAATCCCGTTTTATAGGACAGGCGATACGCATCGGCAGCCAGAAGGAGGCCGAGGATTTTGTTGACTCCGTAAGGAGGGAATACCCCGACGCCAGGCACAGCTGTTATGCCTGGATCCTGGACGGGGAAGTTCACATGCAGAAATACAGTGACGACGGTGAGCCCTCGGGGACCGCGGGCATGCCGATCCTTTCCATTCTCACCAAGGGCGGGATAACGAACGCGGCCATAGTGGTGACCAGATACTTCGGAGGCATCCTTCTGGGTAAGGGTGGACTTGTCAGGGCCTATACCGACGCGGCGGCGGGCGCCGTGGAAAAGGCCTCCGTCGTAAGATCCGATAAGGGGATAGTCTTCGGCATCGACATGAGCTACGAGATGAGCGAGAAGATCCTTTATGCAGTGAGGACCAATAACTGGGAGATCGAGAATATCGACTACTCCGACAAGGTCACCGCGGACATCCTGATACGGGCGGAGGAGGAGTCGGCCTTCGGGGATCTTATGACCGACAGATCCTCCGGAAAGATAGTTCCCTATAAGAAGGGAACCCGGGAGATACTGACTCCCCTTGCCTGATTTTTGCCTGTATTTACAAATGTCTTCGGTGTATCATTCGTTAAAAGAGGTGATTCAAATGACTAATGATAATAAGGGAAAAACTGTGATCGCCCTGTCAGTGCTCCTGGCAGGTTGTATTTTGTTCTCGGGAATACAGTCCATTTATATCTTTGCCCTGACCACGGGCAGGATAGGCAATATGAGCTATACCGCGGGAAGAGAAACGGAGGAAGATTCAGAGGAGGAGCGTCAGACGCAGGAACAGGATGTGAGCCCCGTTGCCAATCCCGAATTCTCCCTGGAGCAGGCCGCCAGCGTAACAGACCCCGCTAAGCAGACCTTGTCCACGGTGGAGATCGCCGAATCCGTCGGCCCCGCCACGGTGTCCATCTATATAATGGGTAGTGCGGTCGGAGGGGAAACTCCCCTTTCCGCGGGTTCAGGATTCATAATCAGCGAGGACGGTTATGTGGTCACCAATGCCCATGTGGTGGATGAGGCCGTGGAAAGCGAGCAGCTCAACGTGGCGATCATGGTCCCGGGATATACGGATCTTATCCCCGCCAAGATCATCGGTACCGATGATCAGACAGATATCGCGGTGGTGAAGCTCACCGAGGAGAACGATTATCCCTGCGTTACCCTGGGAGATTCCGACATGCTGCAGGTGGGTGAACTTGCAGTGGCCATCGGTAACCCCCTGGGCACCCTGGACGGCAGTGTCACCGTGGGTGTCGTATCCGCCCTGGGCAGGCAGATCAACAATAACGGATATACCATGAACCTTATACAGACCGATGCCAGCATCAACGAGGGCAACAGCGGCGGTCCCCTTATCAATTCCTTCGGCGAGGTCATCGGAGTGACGAATGCCAAGATGGGTTCCGGAGAGGGTTTGGGATTTGCCATTCCCATAACTCCCGTGAAGGATGTCATCGAGTCCCTGATCAACTACGGATACGTTGCAAACAGGCCTTATCTCGGCGTAACGGTGAACTATGTGGTGGATAATGCCTTCTACGGCGCCGAGGGAGGAGTCTACATTGCGGATCTTCCCGCAGGCGGTCCCGGAGAACTGGCCGGACTTCAGGTGGGCGACCGTATAGTGAGCTTCGACGGGGTTGAAATCACGGAATCTAATGATATTATAGTTATACGCGACAACCATTCCGTCGGCGATACCGTGCCGATTACGGTGGAGCGAGACGGTCGCACGATCGACCTTACAATCGAGATAGGAGACAGTCACGACGCAGAATGAAGATGACTAAGAAATCGTTTATTGTAAAGCTCATTGCCACCATACTCGTGGGAGCTATGCTCATAACCTTCGTATCGGTACTTGTACTTATCATGGCGGGTATCTGATCGGGCATTATAGAGCTTGAATAATCTCAAAAC
>DNAE01000135.1 GCA_003543635.1 Clostridiales bacterium
GAGAGATTCAGACTTGCCGAATCCCCCTTCTACGATCCCCTGACCGGGATCACCTCCTTTGTGGATATATTGGAGGGAAAGCTCCACCTTTGGCATAGGGACGGGACAAAGACCTCCCTTTCCTTCGGAGAGGAGATAGGCGCCGCAGTCCCGGCAAAGGACGGAGGCTTTATCGTTGCGGGCACCTCCGCCCTCTTTAAGACCGACGGGGGCTCCTTTACCGGAATACTTCCCCTGACGGATATATTCAAAGGAGAAAGACGTTGCAACGACGCCAAGGCGGACCCCTCGGGAAGGCTCTTCTTCGGATCCTGCGCAAAGGGGGAGAACAAGCCCTCGGAAAGCCTTTACTCCTACGACGGCAAGACCCTTGCCGTAAGAGACGGGAAAACCCTCCTTTCCAACGGGATGGCCTGGAGCCGGGACAAAGAGCATTTCTTTTTCTCGGATTCCCTGGCACACGCCCTTTTCGTCTACGACCACGACCCCGTCACCGGAGAATTGTCCGGTAAAAGGGTGCTGACGGACCTGGGCAGCGCGATCCCCGACGGTCTTACCATCGATATAAACGACAACATATTCCTGGCCATATGGGGAGGCGCAAAGATCCTCAAGATCGACCACGAGACGGGAGAGATCTCGGACCGTATTGAGGTGCCCGCAAAAAACGTCACCTCCTGCTGCTTCTGCAATGACGAACTGGATACCCTTCTCATCACCTCCTCCGGGGAGGATCTTGACGGTCCCTTTGACGGGATGATCTTCACCTGCAAGACCGATACCCGGGGACTTCCCCCCGACCGCTTTGGCGTATGATGACAGCTTCCGTTTTCCTTCTATATTCCGTTATAATGGGAGAGGATAAAAAGGATCCCGGAGGAATAAGCCTTGAAGATCAAGAAGACCTGTAAGCCGTACAAAGAGGTAATGGCCCTCAAAAGGCCCGAACACAAACTCCCGAGAAGACCCGGCAGGATCATGAGCAAGATATGTAATCTCGTGGGGGCAAAAGATCTTAAGGATACTGCCTTCACATACGAGGAAGTGAATATGGAAAGAGCGGGGGACGGTCCCTGGCTCATCCTCATGAACCACTCCAGCTTCATCGATCTCATGATCGCGTCGAAGATCCTTTATCCGAGAAGATATAACATCGTCTGCACCTCCGACGGTCTCGTGGGAAAAGAGACTCTCATGAGGATGATCGGATGTATCCCCACGCAGAAATTCGTCACGGACATATCCCTTATATCGGATATGAACCATGCCCTCAACGTCAATAAGACCAGCATCCTCCTCTACCCGGAGGCAAGCTACTCCTTCGACGGCACCGCCACTCCCCTTCCGAGAAGGATGGGCGTCATCTTCAAGAAGTTCAAGGTCCCCGTCGTCATGATCACCACCTACGGTGCCTTCACCAGGGACCCCCTCTATAACAACCTCCGGAAGAGGAACGTACACGTGAGCGCCAAGATCGAGTGTCTCCTGACCCCGGAGGAGATCGCGGAAAAGAAGACGGAGGAGATCGACGGGATACTTGATAAGGCCTTTGACTTCGACTACTTCAAATGGCAGGAGGAAAACAACGTCCGGGTAAGGGAGACCTTCCGCGCCGACGGTCTCAACCGCATCCTCTATAAGTGCCCCGACTGTATGGCCGAGGGAAAGACCGAGGGGTCCGGGATCTCCTTCAGGTGCAATGCCTGCGGCAAGGAATATGAGATGGACGAACTGGGAAGGATGCACGCCCTTGACGGCAATACAAAGTTCCCCCACATCCCCGACTGGTACAGATGGGAAAGGGAGGAAGTAAAAAAAGAGATCTCAGAGGGGAACTACCTTCTCGAATCGGATGTGGATATCGGCATGATCGTCGATTTCAAGTCACTTTACATGGTGGGCTCGGGACACCTTAAACACACCCCCGAGGGCTTCGTTCTTGACGGATGTGACGGAGAACTCCACTACGAGCAGGGTCCCAGGACATGCTACAGTCTCTACTCCGACTACTTCTGGTATGAGATCGGAGACATAATCTGCATAGGAGGCAAGGACTGTCTCTACTACTGCTTCACCAAGGAAAAGGACATAGTGGCAAAGGCCCGTATAGCCACCGAGGAGATCTATAAGCTCAATTCAAAAAAGTGATCAGAGTCTCTCCACGGGATCGAATCCGGCGGTCTTCTTGAACTTCATCTTGTGCTCGAAGTTACCGATGGCATCCGAGGGATCTACCATGGCCATATTGAGGGACATTATCCTGTCGCGCTCGAACTTGACGGAAAGAAGGGTCAGCTCCTCCTCGTAACCCGTTGCCGTATTCAGTATATTATCCACCGCATGCACCTTGACCGTCTTAACGGGAAGGAGGGCAAAGGCATCCCTTGCCACCCTTATGGCGGTGCTGCAGATATAGTCCTGCATGAGGTCGTAGTAAGCGCTCTTGCTCATCTCCTTCTCGGAGAGCTTACCCGTGGATGTGAGGGAAAGGGCGATCTTGGGGATGATGTCCTCGGACTTCACTGCGAACTCCACCTCCAGGAGATCCTTGTCGTCCGTTCCCACCTGGAAATTGGAACCGAAATCCAGGAGGTCATCGAAGGGCTTTACATCGGCGATTATCTCGAGATAGCTGTCGATGTCTCCGGAAACTACCCTGTCTGAATACTCCTTAAGGGCTTCCCATTCCTTATATTCTTCGCTTCCCTTTACGATATTCGTGGGGATCTCGCCCTTGTTAAGGGATTCCCAGTCGATCATTCCGTCGCTCTGCTTATGGACGGACTTCAAAGCCTCCACATAAGCCTCGAACTCACGGACCTTCTCCTCGTTCTCGGCGATCGTCGCATTCTGCTCCATGGCGGCATTCCCGGCGGCAACTGCCTTTGCGGCGGCAGCCTCCTCTTTCTTATCGGCCTTCTTGCCCTTTCCGGTGATCTTGTCCTGGATGGAACTTGCGACCTTCTTAACATTGGCGGACTTTGTATAGTAGACACCGGTGCCCGGGATACCGATACTGGTCGTCGCCCTTCCGGTGGAACTTATTGTCTGACGCAGACCCTTCTTGCCGAAGCTGGCGCTGATACCGCCCTTGCTCATGTTGAGTCTTACGCCGGGGAAAATCGTTATGCTCTTTCTGAAATTAAGTCCCATACAAAGGTCCTCCGATATTAGGATTAGCGATCCGCTTCTTTTATTCTACTATTTTTTTCGCCTTTTAAACACACAAAACACATCAGATAATGTAAAATCTAACCATGAATAAGATCATAGTTTCCAAAGAGACGCTGCGGAATTTCTGTACGCTCAACATCACGTGGAACGACATTTCATACAGGCTGTATTCCAACGTCTCACCTGAAGATATAGTTTTCGATTCGTATTACAGGATGACTTTGGAGGATGCAAGGGAGCTTTTCTCGAACATCATCTCCTCGAAGATATCCGTAATGCATTTCTTCATGCAGTGGTGGGAGCCCATGCTCCTTCACTTCTACGATGCCCTTTACCTCTCCGACCTGTTCGGGGAGCACTCGGGCTCCATAAAGAACGTGCACATGAAATCCCTTCCCCTGGACGAAGAGGATATGCTCACCTGGATAATAAAGAATATCTACACCCTCTATGAGAGGATGGACACGGGCATCATGACGACCACCTTCGCGGAATACTCGGATGCGGAAAACATCATCCGCATGATCGACGAGTTCGAAGACGACAACGACCTGCCCATACACGAGAGATATCTGACGGATAACCTCAAGAGGGATTTCATCTTAGAGTTCGATAACGATCTCATCCTCAAGGACTCGGACAGTTACACCAGGATGGTATTCAAGCTCTTCACCGACGAGCTCTGCGAGAAGAAGGATCTCACCGCTGTGAGGATAAAGGGCTACGCCTGTTACGGAGGAAACTCCATCTACAAATGTGACTGGAAGACCGCGGCATCCTGCATGGAGATCCTATGGAAGGAGGGCAACTTCGCCTACGCCGCAAACACCCTGGGATACATACACTACCAGGGACGTCTGTCCGGCGGAAAGCCCGACTACGAGAAGGCTTTCTTCTACTATTCCATAGCGTCTGTGCTGGGCGTCACGGAGTCCTCCTACATGCTGGCCGACATGTTCGCCAAGGGGCAGTACGTGAAGAAGAATATCCACATGGCCACCTCCATGCTGGAGAGGCTCTATGCGGAGAACAGATACAGGTTCGAATCCGGGGAGCCCGATAACAGTTTTGCGGAAGTGGCATACAGGATGGGAATGATAAACCTCATCGGCGACGACAGTATAGACAGCATCGCCTACAGGTTCCTTCTACAGGCGCAGTTTGCCGCCTCGTTCAAGAACGGCCCCGAGGACCGGAGGCTCATGGAGAGCATAAACGAATCCATAGGTCCCCTCTTCGAGAAGATGAAGATAAACAAGACATCCTTCAGAGACGATACTCCGAACTGCCTCTATGAGTTCACGAGATTCCATTCCTACAGCCTCTATGAACTCGACTATAAGAAGCTCAAGAGCGGAAAACTCCGCATGAAGGTCACCAGGAAGAACGAGAACAACTACACGGACTCCCTCCTGACCCTTATGACATATCCCATGTTCGCCTGCTGCACATTGACAGACATGGTACAGGTAACGGCGGACAAGGTAACCTTTGATACCTTCGAGAAGGATTCGGGGAAGATCTTATTCGACTATATAGCCTCCACTGAATCAAACGGGAACAGCATACACACCTTCTTCCTCAAGGGAGAGCCCGTGGCCTCCGTCTCCTCGGATTACTATACGGTCACAAATCCCGGTAAAAGGCCCTGATCACATAAGGCCGCAGTCCATAAGGGCATTCCTTATGCCGTCCTCCGTCATGGGGGTCGTCACCTTATCGGCGATATCCTTGGCGCTATCGGAACCGTTTCCCATGGCAATGGAAAGTCCCGCCGTCTGAAACATGTCTATGTCGTTTACGCTGTCCCCTATGGCGATGGTATCGGAAACGCTTATCCCGGCGGCCTCCGCCATCCTGATAAGGCCCTTGCCCTTGCCGAATCCCCGGGGCACCATCTCCACCACGGAACGGCTGTGTATTATGAAGTCGAACTCCTCCTTAAGCTCCCCGTAGCATGCCTCTATATCGCATCCCTCCGTGGCGCAGGAGAGTTTACATATATCCCATTTCCCCTCGTTATCGTCGATGGATACCCTGCGGTCTCCCAGTTCCTTAAACAGCTTCCTGCCGTAGGGATCGTTCCCGAATTCCCTCTCCTCCATGTAAAGGTATTCGGGACCTTCCAGGATGGGACGCATCCCGTAGCCTCTTACGAGCTTTATGGTACGGGCCGCCAGATCCCTGTCTATAAGATGACGGAAGATGGTCTCCCCCCTATACTCGAGCATGGTGCCGCACCCCGATACGATGCCGTCAAAACCGATGGAAAGGAGGCCCGGATCCGTTATGTACCCCCTGGTCCTGCCGCTGTCTATAAAGGCCAGATGACCGTTCCTTCTTATTGTCCTTATGGATTCCTTTGCGCTCTCGGGTATGTTATTGTGACGGTCCCACAGCGTACCGTCTATATCGAAAAATACCGCCTTAGGCATTCAGGTACTCCTCTGAAACCTCCAGGGTACCCGCGTTGATCTTCACCATGATATCCTTGATGGGCATTGCCTTTCCGAAGAGGAAGCCCTGAAGTCTCTCGCAGCCGATAACGTTCAGGAACCTGGCCTGCTCGAAGGTCTCCACACCCTCCGTCAGGGTGCTCATTCCCAGATCCTTGGAAAGCTGGACTATGTTCCTCAATACGGCCTTGGACTTCTCCTGATTCTCATGGAAGGTGGAAAGGAACTTCATGTCTATCTTCATGACATCAAAGCTGTAATCCTTGAGAACGTTAAGGGATGAATAACCGGAACCGAAGTCATCCAGCCAGAGGGGATAACCGTTGTCGCGAAGTCTTCCCAGCTCGTACTGGAGCTTCTCCTGGGCGTCGGACAGGGCGCTCTCGGTTATCTCCACGTGAATGTATTCCCTGGGAATATTATATGTTTTCGCGCAGGTCTCCAATACCTCCACGGCATCCATGAGCTCGAAGTCGAGCCTGGAGAAATTGATGGATACGGGCACCGTGGGGGCGTGGACGTCGATCTGATGTCTTATATCCCTGCACACGGTCTCGAACACGATCATGTCCAGCTTATGTATCTGTCTGTACTCCTCGAGGATGGGGATAAATACTCCGGGGGAGATGAAGCCGTACTTGGGATCGTTCCACTTGGTGAGGGCTTCGAATCCGCAAAGCTTCCTGTTCTTCGCCCAGACCACGGGCTGGTAGTAGACCTTGATGTCGCCGCGGTCCAGGGCGACGTCGATATTGTTAACGATATACTGCTTGAGATTGAAGTCGTCGTCCATCTGCTTATCGTATTCGCAGTAGTCCTGATCGAACTTCTTCTTGATGCTGTTACATGCATATCTGGCGTGGTCGCAGGCAAGGTTGGGATCCGTGTCCCTGGTCCTGGGGATATATCCTCCCGCCTTTATACCTATCTGGGTCTCGATCTGATAGCTGTAGATCTTGGCCCGAAGATCGGCGATATCCTTATCCACGCCCTCCCTGTCAGTAAGGATAACGAAGTGGTCGTCTCCCTGTCTTGCCACAAGGCCCTTATAGAAGATCTCCGTCATGTCCCCCGCCAGTTTATTGAGGAAGGCGTTTCCCGATTCGAATCCGTACTTATCGTTAAAGGACTTGAAGTTCTCCACATCCAGGAAGAGGAATATCTTCTCCTCGGGATCCACCCCGGGCTCATTTAGTATCTCCGCAGATCTCTTGCGGAAGAAGGAGATGTTGGCAACGCTCGTGATCTCATCGATTATCGCGGCCTTCCTCAGGTGCTCGCCCACCACATCGGCCTCCTCATCCTTATCGGCCTCGATCCTCTTCTGTCCGTAGTTACTGATACTTGTGACGGTGACTGCGATCCACATGATGAAGAAGTTGACGTTGGTGGCGAAGGTAGGGGTCTCCACCGTGGTCATGAGGATATAGAATAACAGGAAGGATGCCGTGTTGACTGTGACGGATACGATGGGTTTCCAGACGAGGAGACACACCGCAAAGAGCATCATGGTCACGAATACGAGGATCTGCTCATCCTTCATGTAGTCGTGATATGAGATGAATATTCCGAAGATGATACAAACGGCGCTGAAGGTACATAATATTATCCCGTTCTGATGTTTAAAGATCTCCTTCTTCTTCTTCAAGAAGCGCATGGAATTCCAGAGGGATACGGATGCCGCAGTGATGAGGACCGCATATGCAACAAGATGGACCGCTATCCAGCCCGCCGACTTGGACGGAGGATCCTCGAAGATATAGGTGATCGCGTTGATGATCATCCAGAGCTCCAGGGCTATGATGATTATAGACATGTAAACGCCGGCCCGAAGGTTACTGGCCATGAAATATTGCTTTACATATGGACTTGTCTCATCAAGGCCAAGCCAGCGTTTGATCTTTTCAGACAACGGGTATCTCCTTCGATCACGTAGATGCCAGGGATTCGTCCCAGAGAACGATGTCTCCCTTCTCTCTTGTCTTATTCATATCTATTATACGCTGATTTGACGATCCGCGATACTTTAATGTTAGATCCCTCTTGGCCAAGATAAACCTTCCGTCCACGAGGACGTCGATAAGTGCAAGGAAACGGTCGGTGGTCGCTCCGCAGTTGGGATGCTCCCCGGGGACCGTGATCTCATCGTCCAGCCTGAAGCCCGTGAAGACCCAGAGGTCCTTCCCGGGATACCTTCTCTTATACTCCTCGAGGAAGGGCACCAGCACCTCCTGGTTCGAGGGCTCGAAGGGTTCACCCCCGAGGACCGTCAGCCCTCTGATATAGTCGGGCTTCAGATACTCGAAGATCAGTTCCTCCGTCTCGGAAGTGAAAGGTTGTCCGTAACGGAAATCCCAGGTCTGGGGTTGGAAGCACCCCTCGCAGCAGTTCGTGCATCCGGAAACGAATATGGTCGTACGGACGCCGATACCGTCGGCGATATCACATTCTTTTATGGCACCGTAATACATGGATCAAAGGTGGAGGACTCTCTCCTTGATCTCCTGCGTCCTGCCCTGATTCCAGAACTGCGTTCCGATATAACCGCAGGTCCTTCTGGCAACATTGAGCTTGCTCTCGTCATCGTTGCCGCAGTTGGGGCATACCCAGGTGAGCTTGTTGTCACGTTCTTCGATCTGGATCTCTCCGTCGTATCCGCATACCTGGCAGTAGTCGGACTTGGTGT
>DNAE01000114.1:0-1237 GCA_003543635.1 Clostridiales bacterium
CCGTCAACTTCCCTGACCGCCCTTATCTTGTAGTAGTAGGTCGTGTCGGCATTAAGACAGATGCTGTTCTTGGAAGTCTCCTCCCCCGCATATATGCAAACAAAGTTCTCCGAGGGACTCCTGCTCCTCCAGACCTCATATCCCGTGGCGCCCTCCACCGGGGCCCAGGAAACGAGGATGGAGGAAGACGTAACATCAGACATGCTTATGGCGGTGGGCCTTCCGAAGGCGCCTTGGATGGCAACTCCCCTGTCCGTCTCGATAACATAGTCGCTCCACAGGCTGTATTTTAAAGTGTGACCGTGGTCGAGCACATCGAGGTACATGGAATCGTAATTATCGGCCAGGAGCGGAGCTTCGGAGATATCTATCTCGGTTATGAGATTTCCCGTGACGCAGAGCTTCGTCAAAGAATCAAGCCCCGAAAGGTCGATCTCCGTTATCTCATTATCCCTGACCGTAAGCTCCGTGAGGTTCGCGAAGATCCCCACGCCCTCCAGGGATCCTATCCCCAGGTCCTCTTCTATGGTTATGGACGTTACCTGCTCCGCCTCATCGGTGCTGAGGCATCCGTCACCGTCGGTATCGAAGGTCTCGCAATAGGAGCGAAAAGCCTCATCGGGGAAGAGCTCCCCGAGGGGGACATCTTCAGCGCAAACCGCTCCCGCAACCGCAGTCAATGTCATCGACGATGTAAGAATGCCAACAAGAAGTTTGCGCTTTTTCATGTTTCACCCCAAGCCTACTTTTTCGTTGTGCCGGATACCACGGGAGTATAAGCACTGTATATCCTGTGGATGTCTCCGTTTCCGTCGTAGTAGTAATAATATGCCCGCACTTTGTAGTAGTAGGTCGTTCCCGGCCTTAATTCAGTGCTTATCTTATGCGGCACATCAAAACGGCCTATGCACACATAACCGGTGTTCCTATCCGTTGATCGCCATATCTCATACATTATACTCTGTCCGGAGACCTGATTCCAATTGAGGGCCAGGGAGCTGCGGGTAGCGTTGGAGACTTTAAGTCCCGTGGGTGCCACAGGAACTGTCACCGGCATATACGGACTAT
Organism: Clostridiales bacterium; assembly: GCA_003543635.1. GTDB lineage: Bacteria > Bacillota > Clostridia > Saccharofermentanales > Saccharofermentanaceae > Saccharofermentans. Next base: position 1,069 of record DNAE01000114.1, read on the forward strand.
AGGAACCGTAGTAGGTCTTCCCTCCGATATTAACGTACGCTCTGACCTTATAGTAGTACCGCGTTCCCACGTTAAGCCCGGTGTCCAGGCGGTTGGTCTTGGTCGTGAAGCATACCGATGTATATGTCCCGTATGCGGAGGTGGACCTCATGAGCTGGTATCCCGATGC
>DNAE01000114.1:1326-5046 GCA_003543635.1 Clostridiales bacterium
GTATTGGTTATCTTGGGGGCTCCCGGTATCGTCTGTACCGTTACCGTAACGGGATCGCTGTAGTGTTTTGCTCCGCCGTACTCATCATATCCCCTGATACGGAATGTATAGGAAGTACCGGCGGTAAGCGACGAACAGACTCTCTCAGGTTCTGACACAAAACCCAGCCTGATATAAGACTTCGACGCAGGATTGTACCTGCACACCTCATATCCGTCCACATCAGAACTGAATTGAGTCTCAAAGTCCCAGGAAAGCTTCACCGAATTCTCCGAGAGAGGCACTGCGGCAAGATCCTTTACAACACCCAAGGTCTTGAAATAGCATACGTCGCTGAATTCTCCGTAAACCCTTTGACCGTTGGAATACCTGTATGCCCTCACTTTACAGTTCTGTCCGGAATCAGGTTTAAAAGATGTATATCTGTAGGATGTTGTGGTTACGTCCGCAATACAGCGGTATTCGTCATCCTGCCAGGAGATCCAGTTCACCCAGATCTCATAGCCGTCGGCTCCCGAGACTTCAGCCCACTTCAATGTTGCACTCCTCGAAGACCAATCGAACGCTTCAAGGGTAACAGGCTTGGCAGGTGCCGCGGCGCCGATGTCGATCGTAAGGCTTCCCACAAACACTTCCCTGGAATTGTCGTAGACAGAGAACTCATATGTTCCGGATGATAATCCCGAGACGATCATCTTGGATTCCGTAGAATCTCCGTATTTGGTGATCGGCTGATTCGCCTTCCTGCGGTAGATCGTATAATCGGGCTCGTTCTTGTAGTTATCCGGCCACAGAAGCAGCACGCTTCCCGGCGAGTAATAACTCACTGTAAATTCGTCAACCTCTTCATAGGACTGGGGGTAGTAGAAACACTGACAAGCCGAAGGCACAGCGGGTTTGGAACGCATATCATTTCCCCTGCAGTCCAGGTCCTGAAGATTCTTAAGTCCGCTGACATCTATTTCCGTGAGGGCGCAGCCGGTACACCAGATGCCCTTAAGACTTGTGATCCCGGTAAGATCTATATCTGTAAGGTCCTCATTATTTCCGCACCTTAGCTCCTTCAAAGCCTTGTTATTAGTGAGATCCAGCTCTTTGATACTGTTACCGGAACAATCGAGGGATATGAGCTTGGAGTTGTTACTCAGATCCAATGCACTGATATTGCAGTTAGCGCAATACAGATAATTAAGGTTGTAAGCGTATTGAAGTCCATATAAGGTTTTTATATCGCTGTCGTTACACTTAATGGACACGATACCCTGCTCAAAAAAGTCCAGCCAGGTCGTACCCGATGTATGGCTAATGTCGATGGAAGTGACATAATAGAGCTTACTCAGACCGCAGAAACCGTAATCAGACGGATCCGTGACATCGATCCCGCTGAAGTTGACGGATGTTATATTCCTGCTCTCGGAATCTTCAAGTAATCCGTTATGGTTCGTATCGTATCCTGATACAAGATCATATACTATCTTCGACTGAAAATTAGATCTGTCGATGGAGATCGTGGGATAAATAGTGCTCTCCACATCGGAGACCTCTTCATCGACCACCTCTTCCTCTGATGTCATCGTCTCTTCGGAGGGAAGAGCCTCTTCGAAAACGTCCGTTTCCTCGGTAACTGTCGTTTCCTCGGTAACTGTCGTCTCCTCGGTAACCGCCGTCTCCTCGGTAACCGCCGTCTCCTCGGTAACTGCCATCTCCTCGGCAACTGTCGTCTCCTCGGTAATTGCCGCCTCTTCGGTAACCGCCGTCTCTTCGGTAACCGCCGTCTCCTCGGAGGGAAGCATCTCTTCGATAAGGACCGTTTCTTCGACTTCCGTCTCTTCGGTCTCCGTCTCTTCTACGACAATCTCTTCAGACGACTGACTCTCTTCCGTTTCATCAGCAAATGCGATCCCGCTGAAACAGGAAAGAACGATCGCACAGGAAAGAGTAGCCGATAAATACTTTCTGCCTTTCATAGTCTTATCTCCCTTATTGATCCGGTTACTTTTTGGTCGTCCCCGACACCACGTTCGAATAACCGGTATAGTATCTGTGGACGACGCCGTTCCCGTCGTAAACGCAGGAATATGCTCTCACCTTATAGTAATAGGTGGTATTCGGCGTAAGACTCGTACTCACCTTCATGGTATTAGAATATCTGCCGAGGCATACAAAGCCGCTGTTAGGCGATTTGGAGCGCCATACTTCGCAGTAGGTGTATATGCCGTTATCATCCTCGGGCTTATCCCAGGTGATCGTCATGGCAGTGCGGCCGATATTCGATACCCGGACATTTGCGGGGGCAGCATTATTCACAAGCCGGATAGGAGTCGAGGCACCGCCGTAGACCCTGCCCGAACTGTCGTACACAAAGGCATAGACGGTAAACAGCCTTGAGCTTCCCAACCCTATGCAATCGTCTATATCCAGAGTATAGGAAGTAGATGATGTATGAGTGAATATCGATTCTCCGGTGCCGTCAGAATACGCTTGCCTTATCTCATATCCGGAAACCCCGCTTACCGGGGCCCAACTGAAACGGACCTTGTTACCCGGCAGAACTGTTACCTGTGTTATCTCCGGTGTCGCTATCGTAGTAACTGTTACCAAATCAGAATAGGGGCCATACACCTTTTGAGAATTAACGATCCTGTATGCCCTTACCTTGTAACAATAAGTGGTGCCCGAACTGAGAGAAGAGCTGATCTTTGATGTGTCAGAGCCCTGATAGATGCAAACATATCCGCCGTCAGAGGATCTGGATCTCCAGACCTCGTATCCGGCAGCCGTTGCCACGCTCCCCCAGGAGAGCTTTACGCTGTTGCCGGTAACATCCGATACCTGTATGCCGCTCGGTGCCCAGAAGCCGCCGACGATGACCATATCACTGTCGTATTTGATGGTATTATCGTCCTGATCGGCTCTGTAGATGTAGCCTCCACTGATGCTCGTGTTATCCGATGAGATATAAGCTGAGATAATAAGCGGTGCTTCAGTTATATCAAGGGTCTTTATGTTGGTATCCGTTATATACAGGCTACGCAGATTATAAAGGCCTGAAAGATCCAGTGAAGACAGTTTGCAGCCGGAGCAATCCAAATACTCCAGATCAGTTCCCGCCACCTTAAGTGAAGTTATTCCCGAATCACTGCAGAAGACATCTTCGATCCTCTTCAAGTTCCTGACATCCAGTGACTTAAGAGATGTACAGTAGCTGCAGTTGATGGTGGTGAGAAGATCGCACCCGTCAAGCTTAAGTGATGTAAGGTTCTCACATATGAGTGCCAAATAGTACATCCTGCTGCCTGACAGATCAACGGAGGTAACGTACCTGCTCTCGATATACACCGAATCCAGTTTGGCCAGGTCCTTAAGTTCAATGTTGCTCGCCTCGATCCCGATAATATTGATGCTTTCGAGACCGGTAAAGAGCTGAAGCCCCGTCAGGTCATATATATCATGGCCGAAGCTCTCACCCACGGAAAATTCTCTGACGTCGTCGATCTCCGACTGGGTAAGCGTCCCGTCTCCGTCAGCATCATAATTCTCGGATATATATATCCTTAAGCCCTCATCCGGAAAGTTAGCAGCACTGATCGCATAGGCGTTCTCGACTTCCGTTTCATCGATCTCTTCGATCTCCTCCGAAGCGATCGTCTCCTCAGAAACTGTCGTTTCTTCAGTAGCGGCACTCTCTTCAGTTACCTGACTTACTTCGGAAATCTCCGT
>DNAE01000220.1 GCA_003543635.1 Clostridiales bacterium
AACATCGTGGGAACCCCCGGCGAAGGCTTCGGCAAGGCAGGCGAGGGATATTTCCGCCTCACGGCCTTCGGAACGAAGGAGAATACCCGCGAGGCATGTGAACGCCTGAACAAACTGCTGTAGGAGGAACTATCATGTGCGGTATCGTAGGTTATATCGGACCACGTAACACCCTGGGGGTACTGCTCAACGGACTATCCACCCTGGAGTACAGGGGATATGATTCCGCCGGCGTGTCTTTCATACGCGACGGTGAGCTGGTCCTGGTCAAGAAGAAGGGCTACGTAAAGGAATTACGGGAGGCCGTTTCAAAGGCGGGCTACACCCTGGACGACGATCACACCAACAGGATAACCGCCGGAATAGGACACACGAGATGGGCCACCCACGGCGCCCCCAGCGACGAGAACTCCCACCCCCACATGTCCATGAACGGCAAGCTCTGCGTCGTGCATAACGGCATCATCGAGAACTATGCGGAGCTTCGCAGCATGCTCAAAAAGAAGGGGTATGTCTTCGCCTCCGAGACCGATACGGAGGTGGCGGCGCAGCTCATAGAATACTACTACAGGATGAACGACTGTCAGGACATAAATGCCGCGGTGAGAAGAGCCCTCAGGGACATCGTGGGATCCTACGCCCTCTGCGTTCTCTGTGTTGACGAACCCGACAGACTGATCTGTGCAAAAAAGGATAATCCCATCGTCGTGGGCATCGGTAAGGGCGAGAACTTCATCGCCTCGGATGTCACGGCAATGATCGAATACACGAAGGACGTGATCTTCCTCGAAGATAACTGCGTCCTCACCATGACAAAGGACAGCGTGACCATCACCGATGTCTACGGAGAAGCCGTGGATTATACGGTGGACCAGGTGAAGTGGGAGGCGGATTCCGTTCAGAAGGGGGGCTATGCCCACTTCATGATGAAGGAGATACACGAGGAGCCCAAGGTCTTCGAAGCCACCGTTGCCCCCAGGATCAGGGACGGGGAGATCTGCCTCGAGCATTTTGACGTTACCCCCGAATACCTGAAGGAGATCCGCAACATCAACATCATCGCCTGCGGCACCGCCTACCATGCGGGATGTATCGGCAAGTACCTGATAGAAAAGCTCTGCCGTATCCCCGTCATAATATCCGTTGCCAGCGAATTCATCTATTCGGATCCCATAATCGACGAGCACACCCTGACCCTGGTCATCTCCCAGTCCGGTGAGACCCTTGATACGCGCAACGCCATGAAGAAGGCCAAGGAGTTGGGAAGCAGGACCTGCGCCATCGTCAACGTCATCGGAAGCACCATTGCCCGTGAGGCGGACAACGTGCTTTATACGGCGGCGGGCCCCGAGATATCGGTCGCCTCCACCAAGGCATATACCGCCCAGCTCGGCTGCATCTATCTCATCGCTTTAAAGTTTGCAAGGGAGCTTCGGAAACTGGACGATAAGGAGTACTCCCACTACCTCGAAGAACTCCTTGCGATCCCCGACAAACTGTCGGAGATACTGAAGCGTCAGAAGGAGATCCAGAGATTTGCCTCCGAGCACTTCAACGCGGAGAGCACCTTCTTCATAGGACGCGGTCTCGACTACTATCTTTCCATGGAGACATCCCTCAAGCTCAAGGAGATATCCTATATACATTCGGAGGCATATGCCGGCGGAGAATTGAAGCACGGCACCATTGCCCTCATAGAAGAGGGGACCCTCGTTGTAAGTCCCATAACCCAGGACGAACTCGTATCCAAGATGGAATCCAACATCAAGGAGGTGGCAACCAGGGGAGCGACTATCCTCGCCATCATCCCCACGCGCTTCAAGGACATTAAATTCTCCTGCGATGCGAAGTTCCTGATACCCGATTGCGACGAACTCCTCGCCCCCATACTGGGAGTCCTTCCCGGTCAGCTCTTCGCCTATTATATGGCTGTCTATAAGGGCTGCGATGTGGACAAACCCAGAAACCTCGCCAAGAGCGTAACGGTGGAGTAAGAAATATGTTTGGAAATATTCACGAAGAGTGCGGAATAGTCGGTATATATGCCAAGGAAAAGAGCGACCTTCATAAGCTCGCCTACTATGGTCTTTATGCCCTGCAGCACCGGGGACAGGAGAGTAGCGGCATCGCCGCGAGCAACGGCTCCGATATAAAGTGCATCAAGGATATGGGACTCGTGAGCGAAGTCTACACCCCGGAGATATTGGATTCCCTTTCCGACTCGAAGATCGCCATAGGACATAACAGATATTCCACAACGGGCTCCTCGGTCCGCAGCAATGCGCAGCCCCTGACAGCCCACTACTCCGGCGGAACCATTGCCATCTGCCACAACGGCAACCTGACGAACTGTGAAGAGCTCAAGGCCGATCTTACGCGAAGCGGAGCGATATTCCATACCTCCGTCGATTCGGAGATCATCGCATATCTGATCGCGGGTAAATGCAACATGTCAGCGGATCTCGAATCTGCGGTAAGATCCACCCTCTCCCTCCTCCACGGAGGTTTTTCCGTCCTGGTCATGAGCCGGGACAAGCTTATCGCCGCCAGGGATCCCTACGGCATCAAGCCCCTTGTCATGGGCACCAGGAACGACGCCGTAATCTTCGCCTCCGAGAGCTGCGCCCTGGATTCCATGGGAGCCGAATTCCTGCGGGATGTGGAACCCGGAGAGATCATCGTCCTTGACGAGAACGGAATGAGGAACGGCCGCTGGGTCGAAGAACGCCCCATGGCAAAGTGCATCTTCGAATATATCTATTTTGCAAGGTCTGACAGCAAGATGGACGGCATCTCGGTCCACGGCGCAAGGCTCAAGGCGGGGGCCCTTCTTGCAAGGCAGTATCCCGTGGAGGCGGACTGTGTGATCGGAGTCCCCGAATCGGGCCTAGACGCTGCCCTCGGCTACAGCATGGAATCGAAGATCCCCTACGCCAAGGGATTCGTTAAGAACGGATATATCGGAAGAACGTTCATCAAGCCGACACAGGAGGAACGTACGGAGGCGGTCAGGATCAAGCTCAATCCCATATCGGAATCGGTAAAGGGCAAAAGGGTGGTCATGATCGACGACTCCATTGTCAGGGGGACCACCATCGCCAATATCGTTACCATGCTCCGCCAGGCGGGCGCCACGGAGGTTCACGTGAGGATATCCTCCCCTCCCTTCCTGTACCCCTGCTTCTACGGTACCGACGTACCGTCCGAGGAGGACCTTATCGCCAGCAACCACACCGTGGATGAGATCTGCCAAATGATCGGAGCTGACAGCCTCGGCTACCTCAAGGTCTCAAGTCTCGGGGAGATGATCGGAGAGGATGGCCACAAGTACTGCGACGCATGCTTTACGGGCAACTATCCCGACGATAAGGGCTGATGTAACATTGTTATATCGCCGTCAAAAGAGCTTTGTCTATTGACGAGCAGGCTTAATATCCCGTCACTTAACCGTTCCTCCAGACGTAGCCGGTCTTGATGACCGTCTCAATATGATATCCTGCTTTGCCGAGGGCTTTCCGAAGCTTCTTGATATGGGTGTCGACGGTGCGGTCGTAGCCTTCAAAATCGGTCCCCCAGACGTTGTCCAGGATCTGATCTCTGGTGAGGACGATATTCTTGTGGTCGATGAAGAGCATCAGGAGATCGTATTCCTTAGGTGCAAGATCGACCGCTTTCCCGTTCACCGTTACAAAATGCCTTGCCGGCTCTATACATATCTCATCTATGATCATCCTGCCGTTTTGGATGAGGGTGCCGTGGTACCTTTTGATCAGCGCATTTACTTTCATCAGTAAGACTTTGGTCGAGAAGGGCTTCGTCACATATTCGTCGGCGCCGATCTCGTAGCCCGAGACGATATCGCTTTCATCTCCCAGTGCCGTTAGAAAGATAACGGGCACATCATATTTGGAACGGATATATCTGCAGACTTCCCTGCCGTCTTTGCCGGGCATCATGATATCGAGTATCACCATGTCGTATTTCTTGCTGTCGACCAGGGAGCAGGTATCTATTCCGTTATCTGCAACATCGACCCCGAATCCGTTCTTGCGGAAAAAGACTTCGACGACTTCGCGCAGCGCCCTCTCATCTTCTGCAAGCAGTATCTGATACATACCGATTATCCTTCTTGTCCTTATTTGGCAGGATCATAGCGGTCCATGGTGAACTTGAATGTCGTGCCCCCTGCGCCGCTGGTGCAGCCGTACTTTGCCTTATGGGCATCGAGGATGCTCTTTACAAGGGAGAGGCCGACTCCGCTGTTGCTCATTCTGTCCGTCCTTGCCTTATCCGTAGTATAGAAGATATCCCAGATCTTATCGAGGTCTTTTTTGTCGATCACATTTCCGTCGTTGGTGATGCTGAAGGTTATCTTCTTACCTGCCCTTATGAGATCGACTGCGATCTCATGGTCGCAATACTTGATCGCATTTGATACGAAGTTTCCGATCACGATATCCATCATGCCTGGATCGGCATATACGGGATATGAGTCCCCGTCGCCGGTGATCGTAAAACGTATATCTCTTTCCCGGAGCAGTTCACCGTTCCGCGCCTTAATGTTCCCGGTAAGCTGCAGAAGGTCGACCGCTTCCGGCTCCATCTTGACGTTGCCGCCGTTTATCCGTGAGACCTCGAGGAGCTTATCGACCATATCCGACATGTGATCGACTTCGGACATGATGTTTTTCGAGTGTTCCCGGCGCATGTTATCATCAAGGTATTCCCAGTTCTCGACAGTGGCCTTTGTAACCGCAAGGGGCGTCTTAAGTTCGTGGGCAATGCCGCGCGCAAGCCTTTGGTTGCGGAGATCGTAGTTTTTCTGATTGCGGTAGAGCACCACAAACGAGAGGAATACCGCGGCCTCAGAGGCCAGGAATATCATGATACCCGCGATGTATGTTCCGGCATTGAGCCTTAAGACGCTTTGAAAGGGCTTAAAAACGGTGCAGCAAGTAAGGAGGTATTCCTTGCCGTTCAGGCTGTTGACCGTCGATACGGTCGTATGGAAAATGCCCTTATCCAGAGCATAGACGCTGACCACGTTGTTGTAAGCGGTGTACTCTTTTAAGTAGTCTTCCCCTGAAACGCGTGCCTTTTCGTCGAGGGCGGGGACCGTCTTTCCGAGGGATGACGTAAACCCCGTCGAATCAATGATCACCTCACCGGTCCCAAACTCCGCCAGAGAATAGTAGAAGCCGGAACCGGAAGTCAGATCGGATCGAAAGTAACGTTCCCAGGTTTCTTTACGATCCTGTTCAAGGACATCCCTTGAGTCCTCCCCGGAGTAAAAGGGTTTACCGTTATCGATCTCAATGACAAGGGTGCCGACCTCCTCGTTGAACTCATCGATCTTGCCGCGCGTGAAAAGGAAAGCCGCAACCGAGAATATCAACAACACGATGATGCCAAACAAAACTCCGGTCTTTAAGTGATTATTTCTCATGTTCGAAGCCCTCGTCATATGCATCCATGGTGAAACTGAAGGTCGTTCCCTTCGGGCTGTAATAGCAGCTGTATCTTGCGCGGTGAGCCTCAAGGATACTCTTCGCGACAGAAAGGCCTGCGTTGCTGTCCCATACCTTGTCGGTATCATCGACCCTTGTGCCGTCGTTTGTAATGGCAAAGGTGACCGATCTTCCCGTATGCGTCAGCTTGACCCTGATCTCCTTATCGCAATACTTGACCGCATTTGACACGAAGCTGTTTATAGCTATCTGCATAAGTTCAAGATCCGCCAAAACGGAATAGTGATCCGCCTCCTCATCGTGAAGTATCGTAAACTCGATATCCTTCCCGAGGATCTCACCCTGAGCTCTGTCCTTTATGTTCCGGGTAAGGAGCAGAAGATCCACAGCTTCTTTATTGAGCTTGATATCGCGGATGTTTGTTTTTGACAGTTCAAGAAGCTTTGTGACCATACCTGACATATGATCGACCTCGGATATTATCTTCTCCGAATACTCCTGCCGCTCCTCTTCCCCAAGCTTCTCCCATGTCTCCATATGGGCTTTGGTCGCGGCAAGGGGAGCCTTAAGGTCCTTTGCTATATCCGAAGTAAGCTTCCGGCTTCTGAGTTCGAAATCCTTCCTGTTGAGATAGAGTTTCCTGACCGAGAAGATAATGATCACCTCAACAAGGATCAGTGCCAGTAAAGCAGGGATATAGAATATGAGATTCTGCTTGAGGACCATCTCGAGGGGATGCATTACGGAATAGTAAGTAACAAGATATCTTCCGCCGTCATAGACCAGGACAGCTGATGCGGTCGTAGTGAAAACTCCTCTGTTGATCTGAAGATCGGGAGATTCCTCACTGTTTTTAAACCTCTCGACAAACTCATCACTTAATACGTGTGCCTCGCGATCGACGGCGGAATCCGCGCCTAAAGGATAGTATTCCATTGCGTCCAGCCTTACGATCCAGTCCTCGTACGGGACACTCTCATCTTCGTTTGCAGCTGCCGGTGTAGCGATATCAACAGTTCTCGTGCCTTCGTTCGAAGGAAAACTCAGGCTTCCGCCATAAACGAAGATATCGTCGCAGGAAGCTCCGGTCACCGTTACGTCCAGAGGAAGGCGAAGAGCAAACTCCTCGTCTTCGGTAAGCGTCAGGGGTTCCGTAAAGAACATATATCGCTCATCACCGGGAACCAGCTGTGTTACCTGCTCCTCGTAACTGTCCGGAGTATCGGAGATAATTTCCCGTTCGACCTCTCCGTAGTATCTGACTTTAACAAGATCCTCAGTCTCCAACAAAACACTAAAACCGTTTTCAGTATCGATCACGGAGGAATAGAAGCCCTCTTCGTTGATCTGATATACTGCGAATTCCCAAGAGTACAACGTCCGGCTTATGATCTGTCTTGGATCTTCAAGTGTGCTCCGGTATATGCCTGATGAGTTAATAACAGAGTAACCGGCAAATTCATTTACCTCGTCGATCTTTTTCTTAGTATAAAAAGATATCGCTGCCGCGAACACCAACAGCGCCATAATGCAATAGACCGACCCGAATATCAGATAATGCTTCTTCATCTTTTTGCTCCTTTCCACGGCATCTTTTCCGTGTACACCGTGAGTATAGAAAAAAGATGTGTACTCTTTATGACCATTATAGCAAAGGGACGAGCGAAAGGTTTTGGGAGTTTTCCGGGTTATATAAAAGATGAGATACAGGCGATAGCCGAAGCATTCAGTGATTATGAATTCGATGATCAGGAGAAAGGTCTGTATTATCTTTGTAAAAGGATATGTAAGACTCGGTATTCAAAGCGGTTGGCTTCGGTCATACGGGGACAGAAATCAGAGTTATATGTGCAGCAGCATTACGGGGTGGATCGCATTTATCCAAGGTATCATAAAAGGAATGGGGATAGCGGGTGCCATAAGATTTTCAAAAGATTACTTCCGGGCCGGAAAACCCATTGAGAAAAGATTTGAGAAATCAGGTTATGTTCAAATAAAAATGCTCGCTGTTAAGAAAGAATACCGGGGGCAGGGATATATGCGTAAAATGGTCAGATCGGCATTCGACCTGGCTGATGAACTCAAAGTGCCCTGTATAGTATCTACAGATGCGAAGTCTAAAGCAGATAGATATAAGCATCTCGGATTTGAATTATATCAAATCCGTAAATTATCAGATCATTCCGTCGAATATGACATGGTAAGGTGCTTCGGCAACAACAATCAGACAGTAATCTGATAACACATCATAAACGAATCAGCCGTGTACTGATATAATATTGGTACACGGCTAAGGAAGACCCTTAGTCAAGGTATACAGAGGGTTATTGGGCTCACAGGAATGGATCTGAGACCATAAGGTTGTATGGAGGGTTATGAATTGAAAATTGTTGATCTTAAGTGCCCTAACTGCAACGGCAGTTTGAAAAAAGAAGGCGACATGCTCGTATGCGGTTCCTGCGGTGCGAGCTTTGCCATCGATTACGATGAATCTGATGTCGAGCATGAAAGACTTCAGGGTGAGGCTGA
>DNAE01000196.1 GCA_003543635.1 Clostridiales bacterium
GGGGAGTTCGACCAGGTGGACCGGGTCCTCTTCGATCTCAAGAACAACCCTTCCAGCAGAAGGATCTTGACCAATATATACGTGCACCAAGACCTTCACGAGATGAATCTCTATCCCTGTGCCTATTCCGTGACCTTTAACGTAACGGGCAATAAGCTCAATGCCATATTGAACCAGAGGTCCAACGATATGCTGGTGGCCAACGGCTGGAACGTTTCCCAGTATGCGGTGCTGGTCCACCTTATGGCCAGGTGCGCGGGACTCGAGGTGGGAGAACTGGTCCATGTCATCGCCGACGCCCATGTCTACGACAGGCATGTTCCCATCGTTAAGGAATTGATAGAAAGGCCCATGTTCAAGGCTCCCAAGCTGGTCATCGACGAGGGTATAACGGATTTCTACAAGTTCACCGTGGACAATATCCGCCTCGAAGGATACGAATACGGAGAGAAGATCAAGGGCATCCCCGTGGCTGTTTGATATGAGACTGATCTTTATCAGACACGGCGACCCGGACTACGAGAACGATTCCCTTACGGAAAAGGGAAGACGTGAGGCATCCTTCCTCGCCAAAAGAGTAGCCTCCTGGGATATGGACAAGGTCTTTTGTTCCCCCATGGGAAGAGCAAGGGAGACCATGGAGGCCTGCCTTGCAGAAAGGGCCAAGGCGGGGATAAAGGACGATCCTGTCACCTTCGACTGGCTTCAGGAATTCCACTACAGGGTGGACCGTCCCGATACGGGGGAGCGTTATATCTGCTGGGACTTCTATCCCTCCTATTTCAACGGAAACCGCGATCTTCACGACAAGGATAAGTGGTTCGACACGGATGTGATGAAGTCCGGAGATATAAAGAAATACTACCTTGAGGCGGTAAAGGGCTTCGATGAGCTTCTGGCTTCCCACGGTTATGTGAGGATGGAAGACGGCACATATAAGGTACAAAAAAGATCCGATGAGACACTTGTATTTTTCTGTCATCTCGGTATAAGCTTTTTATTGATGGGACATATGCTGGGGATAGCACCCACATGCCTTTGGCAGGGGATCTACGTGGCTCCCACGTCCGTCACCGTCCTCGGTGCGGAGGAGAGGGCAGAGGGGATCGCATCCTTCAGGATACAGGAGATGGGAGACGTGAGACACCTTTCCCAAAACGGAGAGCCCATATCGGATGTGGGTTATTTTACGGAGATATTTGAGAGGTAGTAAACATGATCGCTATAGCTGCAGTAGACAGGAATTGGGCCATCGGATATAAGGGAGAGCTTCTCATATCCCTCCCCGAGGATCAGAAGGGCGTTTTCAGGAAGTATACCTCCGGTAATACCGTTGCCTTCGGAAGGAAGACCCTGCAGACCTTTAAGGATGAGAAGCTCCTTCCCAAAAGGGTCAATATAATCCTTACGAGGAATGAATCCTTCGAGAAGGAGGGAGCCGTTATCCTCCATAATGAGGATCAGCTCCGGGACTACGAGAATTCCCATCCCGATGAGAAGATATTCCTCATAGGCGGAGCCGAGGTCTACCGCACCATGCTCCACCTCTGTGATGAGGCCATCATCACGTATATCAATAAGGAATTCACTGCCGATGCCTATTTCCCGAACCTGGATGAGCTGGAAGACTGGGAGCTCTCCGAGGTGGAACCCGAGGTGGTATCCGCGGTGGGAGTATCCTTTAACGTGAGGCATTATAAGAGGATCATCAACTGACCTTCCTTTAATTTATAATTCTTACAAAGAATAAATAATATATAGGGCATTTTGTGATAAAATGTATTGTCTGAAATTCTGTTCAATATCGGGAGTCGTGACAAAATGTCCAATTATATATTCAACGCGCGGGATATCGCGGCATATTTCAAGTGGTTTTCGGTACCTTCGTACCTGGAAGTTTCATATATGCAATATATATTCAATATCGGGACACCCGTATTGGCGAGGCCGCTCACCTCTGATTTTGAGAAGTTCAAGCTGGAAGTATATAAGCAGCTCTACTATCTCTGGGCCAACGGATTCGAAGACGAGAAGTCCGATATCGCCTGCATGAACGAGCCCGATGCGTTGCCCCTCATCTGTGATGCGGAGTGCATTAATCTGGAATCCTATATGAAGCTGGTGACACTGCACCTGATCTTCACGAAGAACCTTCCCTACGTAAACCTCAACTTTGCGGGTTTGCCCCTTTCCCTGGGCATCAGATGCGATTATTCCCTTTACGAGAAGAACGTGGTGAAGGCCCTGGAGGGACTGAGCCTCATAAGCCGGGATAAGTTCGGCAAGGATTTCGATCTCAATCTGGGAGTTCCTGACGAGCTCCTGCAGATATCCCTGAGCGGAGAATTCAAGAAGCAGATGCTCAAGGGGAGCGACATAAGGGAGACCGTCAGAAAGGAACAGAAGAAGAAGATGGACGAGCTGAAGGAGAATTCCCTCCGGGAGTTCGCCGCTTCCGACATGAAGGTCACCAAGCGCGCGCCTTCGGGAAGAAGGAGCGTGGGCCAGAAGGCCAACAGACATAAGACTAGTAAGGCGCAGCCCAAGGGTATACCTCTGGAGGAACGTCGCCATAAGGATGGAGAGATCAATGGGTAAGAATTATAAGCTTGGTCTGGATATTGGATCCACCACCATAAAACTTGTTCTGCTGGATAACGACGAGATCGTCTACAGCGAATATCAGAGACATCATTCCGATATATCGGGACTGCTCAATAAGCTTTTTGAAGAATTGGACGGGAAATTTCCCGGGATATCAGTTTCCGTTACCATAACGGGATCCGGCGGACTTTCAGTCGCCAACTGGCTGAAGCTCAAGTTCATCCAGGAGGTCATGGCGGAGACCCAGGCAATAAAGAAGTATCACCCCGAGACGGATGTCATCATCGAGCTCGGAGGAGAGGATGCCAAGATCACCTATATGCACCCCGTCCTCGAGCAGAGGATGAACGGTACATGTGCCGGCGGTACAGGTGCCTTCATCGACCAGATGGCATCGCTCCTTCAGACGGATGCGGACGGTCTCAACAACTTCGCCAAGGACTACAGATCCCTTTATACGATCGCCAGCCGTTGCGGCGTATTCGCCAAGAGCGACCTGCAGCCCCTTATCAACGAGGGTGCTGCCAAGGAGGACCTGGCGGCTTCCATTTATCAGTCCGTGGTCAACCAGACCATCGCGGGACTTGCCTGCGGAAGGCCCATCAAGGGAAATATCGCATTCCTGGGAGGTCCCCTTTATTTCAACTCCGAGCTTCGCCACGCCTTCGAGAGGACCCTTGCCGATAAGGCGGAATCCTTCTGGATGCCGGACGATGCCCAGATCTACGTTGCCCTGGGTGCGGCATTGTCCTCGGACGACGAGCCCGTGCTCCTGTCGGATCTTCTGGAGAGATTTAAGAACAAGGAGGGCTTCACCCCGGATATCATAAGGATCGATCCCCTCTTCAAGGATGAGGACGAGAAGAAGAGATTCTACGACCGCCACGCCAAGGCCATGATCCCCACATTGGACATAAAGAAGCAGGAGGGAGATCTTTTCCTGGGTATCGACGCCGGATCCACCACCACGAAGGCCGTGGTCATAAACGCTAAGGGAGAGCTGGTCTATACATACTATGCGGGTAACAAGGGTAACCCGGTAATGAGTGCCGTAAATATCCTCAAGGATATCTATAAGAATATCCCCGA
>DNAE01000174.1 GCA_003543635.1 Clostridiales bacterium
CCGTTGAAGAAGAATGTAACGTGTGCATACTTCTCGGTCTCGGCGATCCTGAGCTGTCTCAGATCATTGGCTGCAAGGTACTCGCCGAGGGTATTCTTGATCTCCTCCTTCTTGAAGGCGACGAACTTGTTGGGGATCGTCTCGTCGTAGTCCTTAAAGCAGACATATGTGAGGGGCATGAATCCGTTAGCTCTCTTAAGGAACTTGATGCACTTGGGATCCTGAGCATCGCCGTCCTGGGCTGCGATATCCTCGTCTGAGAAGCAGAAAGCCTTTGTTATCTCTCTGGCTCTGTCGGGACGGAAGTTGAAGAAGATCACGGAGTCGTCAGGCTTAACGAGGGAAACGGGTGTGCCGTCCTCATTTACGATGACCGTGGGAAGTACGAACTCGTCCGTTACATCGTTATCGTAGGACTTCTGCATGGCGGCAACGGGATCCGTGTCCTTTACGCCTTCGCCGAGTACCAGGGAATCGTATGCCTTCTGGATCCTGTCCCAGTTATTGTCTCTGTCCATTGCGTAGTATCTTCCGGACATGGAAGCAACCTTACCCACGCCGATCTCGTCCATCTTGGCGATGAGGGCCTCCAGGTAGCTCTTACCGGAAGCGGGGGGCGTATCACGTCCGTCGAAGAAGGGGTGAACGTATACTCTGTCGAAGTTCTCCCTCTTGCACATCTCGATAAGCGCGTAAAGGTGGGTGTTGTGGGAATGAACGCCGCCGTCGGAAAGAAGACCCCAGATGTGAAGATCGGAACCCTTCTCCTTACAGTTGTCGATGGCTCTCTTGAGTTCCTCGTTGTTGAAGAACACACCGTCCTCGATATATTTTGTTATGAGAGTCAGATCCTGATATATGATCCTTCCGGATCCGATATTCATGTGACCGACCTCGGAGTTACCCATCTGTCCGTCGGGAAGACCTACTGCAAGACCTGATGCAAAACCCTTCTGAAAAGGGCACTCGGCCATAAGCTTATCCATTACTGGGGTCTTGGCCATGTAGATGGCATTTGCTTCTTTCTCGTCCGAGAGGCCGTAACCGTCAAGGACCATCATGACTACCGGTTTTTGTCTCATAGAAATATCTCCTGTTTCTTATTAATATCCGTTAGTGATTATAATACTGAAACAAGATCTTAAACAACAATAACCCTGCCGATTTATTTAAACTGATTGGTCTCTTCGTTGTAAAAATAGTTGATCGCGGATAATCTTTCCTTTATCTGATTTTCATCTTGACCCAGGGAATCCGCCAGATCGCGAAGGGACGGGTAATTGTCACGCAGCTGCATGTTGATAAAGCTCAGGAGCATTACGGGATCTCTCGGAATATCCATATCTTTTCGACCTCCTTAGACCATCCAGGAACGGATGAGTGCGATCTCTTTCCTGTAACCCTCGTCCTCGTTGGGGGTCTCCAGGATAAAGGGCTTGCCCTGAAGGAGGGGATGGGTAACGATCTTCCTGATGGCTTCCTCCCCGAGGAAACCTCCTCCGATCACCTCGTGTCTGTCCTTATGGGTATCCCTGTCGTTCTTGCTGTCATTCAGGTGGACCGCCTTAAGTCTGTCAAGACCGATGACCCGGTCGAATTCATCCAGGACACCGTCGATATCGCCCACCACGTCGTATCCGCCGTCCCAGGTATGGCAGGTGTCGAAGCACACTCCCACCTTCTCCTTAAGATCCACCAGATCTATGATCCTTCTTATCTCCTCAAAGTTCCTTCCCACCTCGGAACCCTTCCCCGCCATGGTCTCCAGGAGCACCGTGGTATCGTGCTCCTCCTTGAGGGCATTGTTAAGGGCGTCCGCGATCATGGGTATTGCCGCATCCTCCCCCTGGCCCACGTGGGAACCGGGATGGAAATTATAGTAATTGCCGGGAACATACTGCATCCTGTCCAGATCCTCCGCGAGGATATTCCTGGAGAACTCCTTGACGCTCGCCTTCTCGGCGCAGACGTTCATGGTGTAGGGGGCATGGGCGACGAGCCTGCCGAAGCCTTCCTTCTCCATGAGATCCATAAGGGCCTTTGCGTCTTCGGGATCTATCTCCTTGGCGCTCCCTCCCCTGGGATTTCTTGTGAAAAATGCAAAAGTATCCGCACCGAGCTCCAAGGCATGTTTTCCCATTGCGAGGAAACCTCCCGAGGAAGACAGGTGACATCCGATATTGATCATGTTCTCTCTCCTTTATTCAGCTTGTCTATAACGGTGACCTTCACCACAAGGAAGAATATCAGCGTCATAATGAGGGAAGCCGCCTCCGCAATGGGGAAAGACCACCACACATTAGTCACCGAACCCGTCAAGGCCAGTAAAGATGCTACCGGTATAAGTATAACAAGTTGACGGCCCAAAGACACGAACATGGAGAAATAAGATCTTGAGAAAGCCTGGAAAACGGAACCCATGATAATGGCGATCGCTGCCATGGGATAGTGCAATCCGATTATACGCAGGGCGGGTATACCGAGTTTCAAAAGCTCCTCCGAGGGATTGAAAAGGCCCAGGAACACCGAGGGTATCAATTCGAAAAGCAACGTTCCCGTGATCATGATGACCGTTGCCACCACCACGGAAAACTTAAGTGCCTGATAGATCCTCTTCTTATCACCGAGACCGTAGTTATAGGCGAGGACCGGGATAAGTCCGTTATTGAGTCCGAACACCGGCATGAAGAAGAA
>DNAE01000100.1 GCA_003543635.1 Clostridiales bacterium
GGATCCCCTTCAGGGTCTACGGAGGTATGCGATTCTACGACCGTAAGGAGATCAAGGATATCCTTGCCTATCTCCGGCTTATAAATGACGACAAGGACGACCTTGCCTTTGACCGTATCGTAAACGTTCCCAAGAGGGGCATCGGCGATACGACGGTGGACCGCATCAGGGCCATCGCCACGGAGGAGGGACGTTCCATGATGGATGTGTGCCGGGACTGCTACTCCTACGACGATCTCACGAGATCCTCGTCCAAGTTGCAGGGATTCGTTGCCCTCATCGATAAGTTCAGGTCCGTTGTGCTCTCCGACGAGATGAGCTTCAAGGACTTCGTGGACATGGTGGAGAACGATTCCGGTGTCATAAACGAGATAATAGAGCAGAAGGAGAACAAGGGTGAGCTCACGGACAGGGTGGAGAACCTGAAGGAGCTCCTCACCGAAGCTTCGGAATTCGAGAAGGCCCACAGGAGCGACCCGGAGGGCAAAGAAGAAATAATCGAAGCGGAGCTTGCGGATGACCTTTACCTTGAGGAGGAGACCGTAACGGCGGATTCCCTCGGGGGTCTGTTGTCCCTTTATCTCGAGAATGCCGCCCTCTATTCCCAGGGCGACAGCGAGGATGAGAACGAGGACTTCGTTAAGCTCATGACCATACACAGTGCCAAGGGTCTGGAGTTCGGCGCCGTCTTCATAATCGGCGTGGAGGACGGTATTTTCCCGGGGTACCGGGCGATATCCTCCCTCAAGGACCTCGAGGAGGAGAGAAGGCTCATGTATGTTGCCATAACAAGAGCCAAGAAGAACCTCTTCATCGTCCTTACCCGTCAGAGGATGATCTTCGGTCAGACCCAGTGCCTCCCGCCCTCCAGATTCCTGAAGGAGATCTCCAAGGAGCATCTCTATCTCATGGGCAATAACAGGGAAGTGCAAAAGCAGTCAGCCTCCCGGATATCTTCCAATGCAAGGAGCGAGGCGAGAAGGACCATACAGTCCGCATTTGCGTCCACCTTCAAGGATGAGAAGAAGACGGTTAAGAGCGGACTTGATCCCTCGGAGATATCAAAGGGCATGAAAGTATCCCATTTAAGGTTCGGTACCGGGGTTATAATCAAAGTGGAGCCCGTCGCGGGGGACGCCTTGTTGACGGTCGACTTTGACGGTATGAAGAAGAACATGCTGGCGAAGAACTCCGGACTTAAGAGAGCATAAGGAGAAATATATGACCAGTCTTTTCGATCTTTACGGCGAGGAATTCTCAAAGCTTCCCTTTGAGCCGCAACTGACGAATAACGAGAAGGACGGAGCGATACTCGAACTCATAAGGAACGAGCGGGAATCCCATTTCTCGTCCTTTGCCCAGAAGAGCAACGCCTCCAGGGGCAGGATCCATCCCGAAGAGGACTGCACCATCAGGAGCTGCTACGAGAGGGATATGGGAAGGATAATCTTCTCCCAGGCCTTCAGGAGACTGCGCCATAAGACACAGGTCTTCTTCAACCCCGTGAACGATCACATCTGCTCAAGGATAGAGCATGTTATCTACGTAAACTATATATCAACGATAATCGGACGTGCGCTGAATCTCAACATAGACCTTATACAGGCCATCGCCATGGGACATGACCTTGGTCATTCCCCCTTCGGTCACAGCGGTGAGCGCGCCCTTAACAAGTGCATCAAATCCGTGGATCCCACCCTGTACTTCGAGCATGAGGTCCACAGCCTCAGGGTCATCGACGTTCTTGAGGAGAGGGGAAGCTCCCACGGACTCAATCTTACCTTTGAGGTGCGCGACGGTATCGTTTCCCATTGCGGAGAGACATATAACGAGTATTCCTTAAAGCCCAACAGGAACAAGACCGAGAAAGAGATATCCGATAAGCCCGAGAAGGACAGGAGTGCTCCTGCGACTTTGGAGGGATGTGTGGTAAGGTTTGCGGATAAGATAGCCTACGTGGGAAGAGACGTGGAGGACGCAAGACGTGCCGGAATAATCGGCGGTTCCGAGTTCCTCCCGGGCACGGTGACAAGAAGGCTCGGATCCACGAATTCCGAGACCATAAACACCCTGGTGGGAGATATTGTGCACAGCAGTATGAACAAGGATGAGATATGCATGTCCGAGGGTAACTTCAAGGCCATGAACGAGTTCCTGACCACCAACTTCGAGAAGATATATTCATCCCCCAAGATAACCACCTACGAGCGCACCATCGACATCCTTATCGAAGCTCTTTTCGAGGCCTTCATGAATGCCTCCGAGGACATCGAGAAGGCTCTGTCCTCCGAGTCGGAGACCATAAGGAAGTTTGCGGAATTCTACGTGGGTCATCCGGAACCCGATTCCGCTCCCGTAAGGCGCGTCGTGGATTATATCGCGGGCATGACGGATACATATGCGAATCTCTGTTTTGATTCGCTCTATAAGGTATAAGGGAGGTCTTTATGGAAGACGGAAAGATCTACGGTTTCTATGCGATGCTGGACCGTATGCAGTATATCAACCGCTGGGGGCTCATGCGCAACAACAGGTTGGAGAATATCAAGGAGCACAGCTTCGATGTGGCCGTTATCGCCCATGCCCTTGCGGTGATCCACAACAACATGGGATACGACGATATCAGGGTGGAGCCCTATAAGGTACAGGCCTTTGCCCTCTACCACGATTGCACCGAGATAATAACGGGAGATCTTCCCACTCCCATCAAATACCGCAACGAGGAGATAAAGGCAGCCTATAAGGAAGTGGAAAGGGAAGCGGCAGAACGCCTGGCATCCCTTCTTCCCGAGGATATGAGGGAAGAGTACCTGGTACTCCTGGAGCCCTCCTTCTCGGAGGATGAATCCCCGGAGCAGAAGCTCACCGTGAGACTCGTCAAGGCGGCGGACCGCATCTCCGCATACATCAAGTGCATGTCGGAGGAAGCCTCGGGTAACAGGGAATTTGAATCCGCACAGGCGACAATAAAGGAAAGTATTGATAATATTAATCTGAGGGAAGTGGATTACTTCATGGAGAAGTTCATTCCTTCCTACGGTTTTACACTGGACAGATTAAACGGCAGATCGGAGCAGGGATAAGTTTTGAAGAAAAGAAAGACAATGGAATATCTGATACTGGCGGCGGTATTCTTTATCGTCGGTATCGTTTCCGTCATACTCCTGGGAGGTTCCCTGAGCGGCATGAGCCTTTCCTCGGGCAAGAGCGACGCCGAGGAGGAGGGGATCATTTCCCGTGCCGCGGCGGTGACCGGGGGCGAGGCTGCGACCGAGCTTGTCACCGAGAGGGTATCCTCGGATATGTATTCCCTCGGAGACTATGTCATAAGGGGACTTACCAGTGCCGACTATCTCTCCCTTAATAAGGACGACGAGCAGTTTGCCGACGACCTTTCCGTTATCCTCTATAATGACGTCGATCCGGTGGCTGTATCAAAGATAATAACATCCCTGGAGGATCACTCCAGGATGTATGTGATCAACGAGCAGATAACATCCCTCAAAAGATCCTACGCATCCACCTCAGTCATATCGGACGACCCGGGGGACAGCTTCGAGAATTGCGTTGTAACTAAGGCCCTTGAAGGAACCGACGGATTCACCGTCGGCATAAGGCGTGTGGAGGGAACCTTCGAGACCACGGGAGACGAGGTCAGGACAGACTTCTTCGTGGACGGAGTCCTCTACAGCGGAAACATGAATATCGAGGACAGCGGGGAGGACGGCAGTTCCTTCGTGATGGCCTGGGATACCTCCGTGGTGGAAGCGGGAGAGCATGATGTGTTGATACTGCTCCGTTCCTCCGACGGAAGGGGCAAGATCATTGCCGGGGGACAGATCCTGGTCCCCAGATGCATGACCATAGTAAACGATAATGTGCAGCAGGGATCCATAGACCAGGGGACCGATATGTCCTGGTACAGGTTCGATGCACAGGAAAAGGATGCATATGTTAATTTCGTGGGCCTCAGTGACGACATCAAGGTCACCCTTTACGATGCCTACGGAGAATATATCGGAAGTAACGATCTTTCCGGAAAGGGCTACGAGGTCTTAAGGGGAAGAGCCCAGGATGTGGAAGCCATAAAGAGCGAGACCGGGATCCCCGATGCCTCCAACAGTTTCTTCGTCCGTGTCGAGCGCGGAGCCGATTGTACCGTGCAGGAGGATGCCGTCACATATACCATGGTGCAGAGCCGTTATGTGGCAAGATACGACGGTGCTTTCATGGCGGTCCTCGAGGACCCCGATATGGTGGTTCCGACGCCTTTGCCCATGACGGGAAGCGAAGACATCTCCGAGAAGACAGTGCGTCTTGCGGATCTTAACAATAATGTCCTGGAGATCCCCATGGACAACGTCTCCTTCCTTCCCATCAACGGTATGCTCACGGAATTCGGACTCCTGAGCCTCACCGACGGAAATGATGTGGGAATATTCCCCGGCTTTTTAAAGACAACGAGAAACTACGGTCTTTCCACCGGAGGCAATTCCGTCTCCTTTACGGTGGATGCGGTATCCCAGGAGGGATATGCCGCCGACCTGACCATTGAGATGGAGAACGGAGGAAACGTAACTGCATTAAATCCCGGGGACAGGGTGGACCTTCCCGCGGGTCAGACGACCATAACCGCCACCGTGGATTCCTTCGACGGAACGGTAAGCGAATACAAGGTCTATATCCTTAACGGCGACGATGACGGAACCTTCAGCGAGGATACCTTGTCCCAGTTCCCGGCATCCTATGCTTCAGGATTGTGGCTGCTCCATAATCTTCATCCTGCTTACCAGTTCAGGGCCTACGAGACGGGACTTGATTTTGCAACTGTCCTGGATAACGAGGATAATGCGGACAGGAGCCTTGCAAATGTCAATTCCCATCCCGGCTGGGTACAGTCCTCTTCCCCCGTCTACGACGGAGGCGGATGGATGTCCGCTACCAACGATGTGGTAAGGTATTTCCTCGATCCCAGGAACTGTCTTGATCCCCAGCACATATTCCAGTTCGAGATGCTTTCCTTCGATTCCTCCGCACAGACGGTGGAGGGCGTCAGGAATATCATCGCGGGAAGCTTCATGGATACGGATGAGTACGATTATGCCCAGATAATATACGACGCCGGACAGACGGCGAACGTATCCCCCTATTTCCTGGCTTCCAGGATACTTCAGGAGATGGGATATCAGGGTCAGTCGGCCCTTTGTCACGGAACCTTGGAGGGATACGAAGGTTACTATAATTTCTACAATATCGGTTCGACCCCGGACCCCGATATCGAGAACGGTGCCCTCATAAACGGTGCCCGTTATGCCATGTGGGGAAGGGATCCCGATGCCCAGGAGATAACCGAGGAAGAGGCGGCGCTCATGCTGCCCTGGAACAGCGTCGAGAGAGCTATAACCGGAGGAGCCCTTTGGATATCCTCCAGCTACACGGCGGTGGGTCAGGATACCCTCTATTTCCAGAAGTTCGACGTTATCGATAACGAGGACGGCCTTTATCTGCACCAGTATGCCCAGAATATTTCCATGGCATATACCGAGGGAGCCAGATACTTCGCCGGTTACGCTTCCATTAATATGCTGGATCAGCCCTTCACCTTCGTGATCCCCGTTTACACGGGCCTTCCCGAGGAATTCGGCGTGATGCCCGACACGGGGGCATAACATGAAGATGCGGGGAGCGGTAAAGGTATTCATCTCTCTTATGTGCTCGATCCTTATCGCGGCGCTGATGATGCCCATGTACCTGAGGGCCGATGATTCCGTATACCTTTATCTTGATATCCCTGATACGGAGGTCAACCCCGGTGACATCGTGACCGTGAATGTCATGGCCGATTCCCTGGAGCACATAACCAGCTTCGGTCCCATAAATCTCGGATTCAATCAGGGCAAGGTGGAATACCTCTCCCTGTGGCAGCCCTCCGAACTGGCAGCCTTTACCTACACGACGGAGGTACTGGATACGGGAAGGCTCATCGTATCCGCAGTGGATGAGATGAGTATCTCGGATCTCAACGATATCGTTGTTCAGGAGGGGGAGATCTCCGATGACGATATCTCCTTTTACACGGAGGAGCCCATAATACTCTTCAGCGCATCTTTCCGCATGAAGCCCACGGCAACGGGTGAAGCCAGGTTCTGGATCTCCGCGGCGGAGGGTTTTATCAACGGATATCAGGAGGAGCTTTCCGTCAGCATCGGCGACGGGATAACGGTTACCAGCGACGGCGGCGTTTCCTCTGATTCCTCCATAGCATTCCTTCAGGCGGACGGTATAACCCTGACACCGGAATTCTCCCCGGACATTCTTGAATATACGGCTTCCGTAAGCCGTCAGGTGACAGAGCTCGATCTATCCGTTACCCCGGGAAACCTCTGGGCAGCAGTCACCATAGAGGGCAATAATGATCTGGAATTGGGTGAGAACGTTGTGACCATTGATGTGGTCGCCCAGGACGGAAGCTCCGCTTCCCAATATAAGATCTACGTGACAAGGCAGGATAGCTATGTTCTCGAGGGTTCGGGCCTCGTGGATGCCTACGGCGTTACATATGCCTTTTTAAATTTCCCGGAGAATGCGGATATCCCCGAGGGGTTTAACCAGACGACCAAGACCATTAACGGTTATTCGGTACCGGTATTCGCCAGGGAAGGAGTCCTGAGCGTTCTTGTCTATCTGTACGACGGTACCAATGACCCCGGATTCTATTTCTATAATCCTTCCACCAGGACGGTCACCCCATATAACAAGGGAAGCACGATAATCCGCCCGGGTGTCATCATGTCGGTGGTGGATGTTCCCGATAATGTGATGATCCCCTCGGGATTCCGTGAGGAGACGATCGAGATAAACGGTCAGCCGGTCCCGGGCTTCATGGATAAGGAGGAGGACTTCGTATGCTACCTTAGGGACGAGAACGGCAATGCCGGCTTTTTCAGGTACGACGAGGAAACGGGCATGTTCTATGAATATGTCAGCGTGGACAAGACCCCGGAGAAGATCTATTCCGCTCTCTTCCGGGTATTCCTCTGTATAACCCTTATCGAGTCCGTATTCATAATCCTGATAATCTACATCATCAAGCATACCCTGCGTAAAAAGACTCATCCGAGGCCGAGAAGAGTATGACATTAAAGGAGCTCTTCTACGGGAGCGACAGGTTTACCGCCGCCCAGGAAAAGCAACGCATGTTCGCCATGTACTTCATCAGCGGGATCGCCACCACCCTGGCGAATTTCACCTGCTTTGTTCTGTTCGATAAACTGGTGACGGGACAGCATCCCGTTACCATATTCAGATGGGAGTTCGACTTATTCCTTCTGCTCAATCAGGTCATCGCCTGGATCGCCTGTGTTCTCACGGCCTTCTTCACCAACAGGGCCTGGGTGTTCAGATCCAAGGGCAACGTTCTCCTGGAACTTCTGGGATTTACCTGTGCCAGGCTCTTCTCCTTTCTGACCATCGAGATAGGACTATTCACCGTGATGGTAATGTTCTTTCAACATAGCCTGGGTATCAGGACTGATGATCTCATTGTGGAGATATTGGGCTTCGATCTCACTTACCTTTATTTGATAAAGATGTTAAACTCCATTGTGCTCGTTGCGGTAAACTTCCTGGCGAGCAAACTCCTGGTTTTCAGGAGAGGAAGACAAAGACCGGAGGACAGCCTTTATGTGCGCTGAAGAAGTACCTGCTTTTTTGAATGATGCGTTGAAGTTCGGAATATGTCTGGGACTTGACCGCATGGTGGAACTTGACCGGCTCCTGGGGGATCCCCAGAAGGATCTTAAGGTGGTCCATATTGCGGGAACAAACGGCAAGGGATCCGTCTCCGCGTTCCTTCTCTCGGGCCTTTGTGAGAAGGGCCTTAAGACAGGCATATTCACATCTCCTTTCCTTGAGAGGTTTTCCGAGAGGATGAGGATCCTTGACGGTAAAGAGGGATACGCAAGATACCTCGAAGATGAGACCTTCGGTGAGATCTCCCAAGAGGACTTGGACCGCCTTACGGAAAAGGTCCGGGAGGCCTGCCGCACCATGGTGGAAAACGGCTTCGAGCATCCCACTGAATTCGAACTCGTCACGGCCCTTTGCTATCTCTGGTTCTCCGAGAACAACGTGGACGTTGCCGTACTGGAGACGGGACTTGGAGGAAGGCTCGATTCCACCAACGTTTTTGAAAGTCCCCTTTGCACTGTCATAACCTCCATCGGATACGATCACTGTGACAGGCTCGGTGATACCATCGATCTCATAACGGGAGAGAAGGCGGGGATCTTTAAGAAGAATGTTCCCGCATTCTGCGCCGAACCCCGGGAAATGATCCTGGGGGATGAGGACCGTGATATGGTCAGGGATACCCTGATCCGCCGGGCAAAGGAGATCTCCTGCCCCTTGACGTTTGTCGGTACGGGATCTTCTGCGGGCGTATACGGAGACGGCACCATGAGCTTTGAACTGGAGGGGTACCCGGGAGTATTTGTCACGAAGCTTCAGGGGGAGCACCAGATCAAGAATGCCGCCCTTGCCGCCGCCGTCCTCAGGGACGTATTCCACATGGACGGGGAAAGGATCATCGACGCGTTCTCGAAGACCGTCTGGAAGGGAAGAGCCGAGATAATATCGGCAGACCCCTTCGTTATAATGGACGGCGGACATAACGTGCAGTGTTCAAAGAGCCTTTCGGATCTTCTGAACGCCGTTTGCGGAGGCGCCTATAAGGGCAAAAAGTTCCGCGCCGTCATGGGAGTCATGCGGGATAAGGACTACGAGGGTATGATCGATATATTCCGAAGTTACGGTCCCGATCTGGCGGAGGTCTACGCCGTCAAGGTGGATAATCCGAGAACTCTTCTTCCGGAGGAACTTTGTAAACAGCTGGAACTAATGTATAATAACAAGGTTAAAGTCCTGTGCTTTGATGATGCAAAAGACGGATTGAGACAGGCCTTTAACAGATCGAAAACAGATAAGATGCCGCTCCTCATAACGGGTTCGCTGTATCTTATCGGAGAAGTCAGGAAAGAGGCATTGAGATGCGCGACTACAGACAGTTTGCTTCAAGACTGAGTCCTATCGAAGAGAAGGACCTTATACTTTTCGACATGAGCCCCGAGGAAAAGGCCCATGCCGTTAAGCAGTATAACCGTGCTCTTATAAACAGTCTGCGGGACGGAACCGACGTCGCACAGATAATGCTCAAGCCCCTGATATCCAAGTATCCCTACTGGGGCGATCCTTCGCTCCTGTTCGGCATCTGTCTTGCCAAGGAGGCACAGTATGCCAGGGCGCAGAGCGCCTTTGAATTTGCGGTCAATGCCACCCTCGGTTCCGGAAACAATCTCACGGTTGCCCAGGAAGCCATCAAGGCGGTGAGGGAAGACCTTAAGACGGAACCTCCCAAGCCCGAGACTCCAAGGAGCAATAAGAACTGGACATCCCTGGTGGCAGAGGACGGAAAGCCCTCGAACCGTTCGGGAATGCAGGCCCCCATCCTGGTCCGTGCCTCCGGAAGGACCCACGATTTCCAGATGGCCTCCGACAAGGAGAGAAGGGATGTCATGATGCGTTCCGCCTCCGCCGGCGACGAGATGAGCGGAGATGATATAGATATCGAGAACGTCAGGACAAAAGGGGACAACATGAGACTTACCGTAAAGGTGATCTCGGTGATCCTCATCATAGCGGCACTCTTTGCCGTGACCTGGTTCTTTATACTGCCTGCGGTGGCGAAGGTAAGAAACAGCAAGGATACGGAAGCAAGACTCGACTATCTGATAAGCAAACTTGAAGAAAAGAAAGAAGACCCGGAGGTTGCCGAGATAATCTCGGAATACGCTTCGGAGTACGGAGGATAAGATGAACTATATAAGCACAAGAGGTTATGACAAGAAGTTCTCGGCTTCTGAGGCGATCGTTTTGGGAATTGCTCCCGACGGCGGACTCTTCGTCCCCGAATCGATCCCCGTTCTCACATCGGATGAGATCGAAGAGATGAAGAACATGGAGTTCTATAAGATCTCCGCAAGGGTACTTTCCAAGTTCCTTACGGACTTCACCGAGAGTGAGCTTTTGGGCTACACCTCCCAGGCATACCACGAGGAGAAGTGGGGCGAGGATCCCGTTCCCCTTGTACAGCTCAATCCCTATAACGACAGGGAGTATATCCTTGAACTCTGGCACGGCCCCACGGCTGCCTTCAAGGATGTGGCTCTGCAGCTCCTTCCACATCTCATGACGGCTTCCATCAGGAAGACCGGCGAGAGCAAGAAGATCTGTATCCTCACGGCTACTTCCGGTGATACGGGTAAGGCGGCCCTTGAGGGATTCAAGGACCTTCCCGGAACGGAGATAATCGTTTTCTATCCTTCGGACGGAGTATCCGAGGCCCAGAAGCTACAGATGGTCACCACCACCGGAAACAATACCCACGTTATCGCCGTAAACGGTTGCTTCGACGATGCCCAGACGGGTGTTAAGAAGATCTTCTCCGACAAGGCTTTCAACGATAAGCTGAACGATGCAGGAGTTAAGCTCTCATCCGCCAACTCCATCAACTGGGGCCGTCTCGTTCCCCAGATCGCATACTATGTTTACTCCTACGTCGAGCTCCTCAGGAAAGAGAAGATCGAGGCAGGGGAAGCCATCAATATCGTGGTGCCCACGGGTAACTTCGGAAACATCCTGGCTGCCTGGTATGCAAAGCAGATGGGTATCCCCGTGAAGAAGCTCATCTGTGCTTCCAACAGGAACAAGGTCCTCTGCGACTTCTTCAGCTCCGGTAAGTACGACAGGAACAGGGAATTCTTCAAGACGACTTCCCCCTCCATGGATATCCTTATCTCCTCCAACCTCGAAAGACTTCTCTTCGAGATCACTGGTAAGGACAGCGAGAAGGTTAAGGGCTGGATGAACGAGCTTTTCGACAAGGGCGTTTACACCGTGGACCCCAAGACATTGAAGCAGCTCCAGATGCTCTTCGTGGGCGGATTTGCCGATGAGACCGGTGTCTCCAAGACCATCCTTGACGTATACGACAGGACTGATAACGTCATCGACACCCACACGGCTGTCGGATTCAACATCTATAACCGTTACCACCAGAGATCCGGAGACGAGTCAAAGACCGTATTCGCGGCCACGGCGTCTCCCTTCAAGTTCTCCCCCGCGGTAATGGATGCCTTGAGAGGACAGGGTTACAGCAACGGCAGATCCGTGGAGACGGTGATCGCCGAACTCGCCGAGGAGAGCGGTCTTGAAATACCCGCCGGCATCAAGGATCTTTCCTCCAAAGAGGTGCTCCACAAGGACATGATTGAAAAGGAAGACATGGAAGCAAAAGTTGAGAGCATTTTGATGGGATAATTCCATCAAATTAAACAAATATTTTGTGTTTATTATAAGCCCCCGTTGTGTTAATATTTTTAGCAGAATTTAAAGACGGGGGTTTACTTTATGCCAAAGAAGACAGACATCAACAAGATACTGATCATCGGCTCCGGTCCCATCATCATCGGTCAGGCCTGCGAATTTGACTATTCGGGAACTCAGGCGTGTAAAGCGCTTAGGAAACTCGGATATGAGATCGTTCTCGTTAATTCGAATCCCGCAACGATCATGACGGATCCTGACGTGGCTGACAGGACGTACATCGAACCTTTGAACGTTTCCAGAATAGAACAGATCATCGAGAAAGAACGCCCGGATGCATTGTTACCCAATTTGGGAGGACAGTCCGGGCTTAATCTTTGCTCTGAGCTCTCCAAGGCCGGCATTCTTGAGAAGTACAATGTCCAGGTCATCGGTGTTCAGGTCGACGCCATCGAGAGAGGCGAGGACAGGATCGAGTTTAAGAATACAATGAATGCACTGGGTATCGAGATGCCCAGAAGCCACGAGGCATACTCCGTTGAGGAAGCCCTCAAGATCGCAGACGAGCTTGGCTATCCCGTAGTCCTTCGTCCCGCATACACCATGGGTGGTGCAGGCGGCGGTCTCGTATACAATGTGGACGAGCTCAAGACAGTCTGTGAGAGAGGTCTCCAGGCCAGCCTTGTTCACCAGGTCCTCGTCGAGGAGAGCATCTCCGGTTGGGAGGAGCTGGAGCTCGAGGTCGTAAGAGACGCAAAGAACAACAAGATCACCGTATGCTTCATCGAGAACATCGATCCCATCGGCGTACACACCGGTGACTCCTTCTGTTCTGCTCCCATGCTCACCATCTCCAAGGAGATCCAGGACAAGCTCCAGGAAGCATCCTACAAGATCATCGAAGCTATCGAAGTTATCGGCGGTTGTAACTGCCAGTTCGCTCACGATCCCGTTTCCGACAGGATCGTAGTTATCGAGATCAATCCCCGTACATCAAGATCTTCCGCTCTGGCTTCCAAGGCAACGGGTTTCCCCATCGCCCTCGTATCCGCCATGCTCGCATGCGGACTTACCCTTGATGAGATCCCCTGCGGTAAGTACGGTACCCTGGATAAGTACGTACCCGACGGCGACTATGTGGTGATCAAGTTCGCAAGATGGGCCTTCGAGAAGTTCAAGGGCGCTCAGGACAAGCTCGGTACACAGATGCGTGCCGTAGGTGAGGTAATGAGCATCGGTAAGACATATAAGGAAGCATTCCAGAAGGCCATCAGATCCCTTGAGACGGGAAGATACGGTCTCGGTTTTGCAAAGAACTTCCACGAAAAGAGCAAGGAAGATCTCATGATGATGCTCAACTCTCCCACGTCCGAGAGACAGTTCATCATCTACGAGGCTCTCCGTAAGGGTGCCACCATCGATGAGATCTACGAAGTAACAAAGATCAAGCACTGGTTCCTCCAGCAGATGAAGGAACTCGTGGACGAGGAAGAAGCCCTCATGAAGAACAAGGGCGCGGTTCCCGATAAGCCCGTTCTCCTTCAGGCCAAGCTCGACGGTTTCTCCGACAGGTATCTTTCCAAGATCCTCGAGGTCTCCGAAGATGAGGTCAGGATGAAGAGATACGAATACGGTATCAAGGAAGCTTGGGAAGGCGTACACGTATCCGGTACAAAGGATGCCGCCTACTACTATTCCACATACCACCTCTCCGAGGACAAGAGCCCCTGCAATACCGACAAGCCCAAGATCATGATCTTAGGCGGCGGTCCCAACAGGATCGGTCAGGGCATCGAGTTCGACTACTGCTGTGTACATGCTGCACTTGCACTTAAGAAGCTCGGATTCGAGTCCATCATCGTAAACTGTAACCCCGAGACGGTATCCACCGACTACGACACATCCGATAAGCTGTACTTCGAGCCCCTTACCCTCGAGGATGTTCTTTCCATCCACGAGAAGGAGAAGCCCGTGGGAGTTATCGCCCAGTTCGGAGGTCAGA
>DNAE01000113.1 GCA_003543635.1 Clostridiales bacterium
ACGGCGGCAGACATAATAAAGATAGCCATGAACAGGGTCTACAGGGCTCTTAAGAACGAACTTCCCGGAGCAAAGCTCGTCATGCAGGTACACGACGAACTCATCGTCGAATGCGATGAGAAGGACGGACCTGCCGCACAGCATATCCTGAAGCGGGAGATGGAGGACGCCATGGAATTGAGCGTGCCCCTCGTTGCGGACGTGCATACCGGAAAGAATTGGCTGGAGGCAAAGTAATATGTTTGTATTGGGAATAACAGGAGGGATCGGTACCGGAAAGTCCACCGTCAGCGGGATCCTTCAGGAGAGGGGCTTGACCGTCCTGGATGCCGATAAGATATCCCGTGAGGTGACGGAGGAGGACGGACGTGCCATCCCCGAGATCGCGGAACTCTTCGGCCAGAGAGCCATAACGGCTTCCGGGGCCATGAACCGCAAGTATATCTCCTCCATAGTATTCAGCGATAACAGGAAGCTGGATCAGCTTTCCGCGATAATCCACAAGTACGTGTTCGAGTATATGGACGAAGCCCTGGAAAAGGAACGGGAGAAGAAGACCAAGTGCGTGGTCCTGGATGTACCGATCCCGGTAAACAAGGGATTCGTTGATCACTGCGACCAGATCTGGGTCGTTACCTGTGACGACAGGATCAGACTTAAGAGGCTGGTGGAAAGGGGCCTTAACGAAGAGGATGCCCAAAGGAGGATCGCGGTCCAGATGACCAACGACGAATATGCCTCTTTGGGAGATCACATCCTGGATAATTCCGGCAGTATAGAAGAGCTTAATGAGCAGGTGGAAAAACTCATTAAGGAGCAGCTCCATGAAAGGGGTATCCGTATATGACAGGTAAGATCCTATCCATTGTTTTTGCCTGCCTGAGCCTGGCATTCCTTCTCTACCTCATAGCGGGAGGGAAGTTCCCGGGAAGGAAGGAATTCAAGAAATACATCATCGCCACTTCGGCGATCTATCTTTCGGGGACGGTACTGGTCGCCGCACTTTTCCTGGTGATAATCGACCTGCCCCTTATATTTGCGGTAATCTCCGAGACCATGATGCTCTTTATCTTTGCTATGTCCACGGCAACGATAATCATCCTGGGAAAGAAGATGAATGAGATCAGAGATGAGAATCAGAAGAATCTTTAAAGCGATACTTATCGTTTTTATCATCACATTCATTTTTATGGTCATAACGAATATGGCGGTGGTCCTATCGACTGATGATGTCCTCTTTGACATCGCCGAAGACGTTACCATGGAGGAGGCCGACTGCATCATCGTTCTGGGATGCGGCGTCAACGACGATACGCCGTCACCCCTCCTGGAAGACCGTCTGGATACGGCGGTGGAGCTTTACTTCGCGGGCAAGGCTCCCAAGATACTCATGAGCGGTGACCACGGCAGGACCAACTACGACGAGGTCAACGTAATGAGAAGATATGCCATGGAGAAGGGGGTCCCTTCGGAGGATATCTTCATGGACCACGCGGGTTTTTCCACCTACGAGACCATGTACCGGGCCAAGGAGATCTTCGGCGTCCGAAGGGCGATAGTGGTCACCCAGAGATACCACTTGTCCAGAGCCCTCTACGATGCGGAGGGCATGGGTATGGAGGTGCAGGGCGTATGTGCGACGGGACACACCTTTTCCCTCGCATCCCGCACGAACTGGAATGTCAGGGAACTCCTTGCCAGGACGAAGGATTTCCTGTTCCGCATAATCAAGCCCGAACCCACATTCCTGGGAGATCCCATCGATATCGGCGGAAACGGCGAAGTTACAAGAGACTAGTTTATGGATGAGATAAGTCTTAGAGCCGAAGAGAGCATAAGAAATACCTTCCACAGGGAGCTCTTCGAGCCCTTCACCAAAGCCTGCAGGGAATACCGCTTGATAGAAGACGGGGACAGGATCGCCGTTTGTATATCCGGGGGCAAGGACTCCATGCTCTTGGCAAAGCTCTTCCAGGAGATCCAAAGACATAAAAAGGCGGAATTCGACCTCCGCTTTATCGCCATGGATCCGGGCTACGATCAGGCCAATGCCGACCTGATAAAGTCCAATGCAAAGAAGCTTGGTATCCCTCTGGAATCCTTTAAGAGCAATGTCTTCGAGGAAGCGGACAAGGCGGTAAAGGGAAAGTGCTATATATGCGCCCGCAAAAGACGGGGACACCTTTACAGTAAAGCACGAGAGCTGGGATGCAATAAGATCGCCTTAGGTCACCACTACGACGACGTGATCGAGACCATACTCATGGGAATGCTCTACGGAGGGCAGATACAGACCATGCTGCCCAGGTTAAAGAGCAGGAACTACGAGGGGATGGAGCTCATAAGACCCATGTATCTCATAAGGGAAGAGGCGATATGCAGATGGAGGGATCTTAATGGCCTTGTATTCTTGGATTGCGCCTGCAGCGTAACGGACAGGAAGACGGAGGATACCTCCAAAAGGCTCGAGATAAAAAAGCTCATCGCAGAGCTTAAGGAGACGAATCCCGCAGTGGAGGCCAACATCTTCAAAAGCGTCGAGAACATAGATCTGGATTC
>DNAE01000029.1 GCA_003543635.1 Clostridiales bacterium
CCAGTTCATCGAGGGCCTCTCCGAGGCTTTCGGGAAGACCCGTGATCTTCTTCTTCTCCTCCTCGGGAAGATCGAAAAGATTGAAGTCGTAGGGACCCCAGCCCTTCTCGTGGGGATCGATCTTGTTCTTTATACCGTCGAGACCCGCCATGAGGATCGCCGCATATGCGTAGTAGGGATTACAGGTGGCATCGGGATTACGGAGCTCGAATCTCTTGGCATCGGGGGTCTTGGCGTACGCGGGTATACGGATGACCGCGGATCTGTTGGCCATGGCATATCCGATGGTAACGGGAGCCTCGAATCCGGGGACAAGTCTCTTATAGGAATTCGTGGAGGGATTCGTGATGGCGCAGAGGGACCTTGCATGGGTAAGGAGTCCTCCGATGAACCACATTGCCTCGTCGGAAAGCTGTGCATAGTTATCGGGGTCATAGAAGATGGGCTGACCGTCCTTCTTGAGGAGCATGTGAACGTGCATTCCGTTACCCGCTTCTCCCCCCAGGGGCTTGGGCATAAGGGTTGCCGTCCTTCCGTCCAGCACCGCCTCGTTCTTGATGACATACTTGGCGGACATGGTATCGTCGGCCAGCTTCAGCATCTCGCCGAGCTCCACCTCGATCTCCATCTGGCCGCAACCGCCGACCTCGGGATGGTGGTACTTGACCTCCACGCCGTAATCAGCCATGGCAAGGCACATGCGGCTCCTTAAGTCATTGCAAACGTCCAGGGGAAGTGACGTGTGGTAGCCCTTGCCGTGCTGGATCTGATAACCGTTGTTGCTCATCTCGTCGTTGGAAGCCCAGTGGGCCTGCTTGGCGAAGACGTTATAGGAAACGTTCTGGGAGGAGACCTCGAAGGATACATCGTCGAAGATGTAGAACTCATACTCGGGACCGATGATCATGGTATCGGCGATACCCGTTTCCTTCATATATTCGAGAGCCCTCTTGGCGACGTTTCTGGGATACTGGTCAAAGGGCTTGTTCTCGGGGAGACAGATCACCTTGACGTCACCGATCATGGAAAGCGTGGGGATCTCGGCGTATCTGTCGATAACAGCCGAATCGAGCACGGGAACGAATACCATGTCGCTGTTCTCAACGGGAGCATAGCCGTAGTTGGAACCGTCGAAGCCTATTCCCTGAGTCATCGTCTTCTCGGTCAGTCTCTTTGCCGGAATGCTCAGGTGTCTCCATCTGCCGTCGATGTCAGTGAGCTTGAAATCGACCATTTCAATACCGTTATCCCTGATCATATCAAGGACATCCTGCAATGTCTTGCTCATAATGAATCCTCCGTTTAAAAATACATACCGCTTTGCCGCATAATGACGGCTGTTTTTATTTTACTACAACAGAGGTTTTTCTTGTGAGGAAATAGTAACCGTATTCGAATACGGACTGGGCGATCCAGCCCACCGCACAGGCGTAAGCTTCGGCGACGATACCGTATCTCGGAACGAAGAAGTATACCAGCACCGCCCTGATGGTTATCTGGAGTATGGTGGATATAAGGGCGATATGCATCTTATCCATGCCGCGGAAATATCCCTGGATGCTGTTGACTATACATGCCAGGAGGAATATCCAGGCCTTGACCGCCAGATATCCCACACCCATCGCGATCATCTCGTCCTCCCCCTTCGGGGTGAGAAAAACCATGAGGGGATGTTTAAGGATCATCACCAGGGTGAATATGATGGGGAAATAACAAAGGTTAACGAGAAGTCCGTATCTGATGGAGCCCCGGACCCTCTCCCGGTTTCCGGCTCCCCTGTTCTGGGCGGCGCAGGTCATTATCCCGCTGCCGATGCTCTGGGCCGGGATACATGCAAAATCGTCCACCCTGCAGACGGCGTTGAAGGCGTCGATGGCGATAACACTCTGACTGTTTATCGTGCTCTGGATGCAGATCTTTCCCACGGGCTGGGCGGCCTGCTGAAGAGCCGTGACGGAGCCCAGGGTCAGGGTCTTCTTAAGAAGAGTTCCGTCGATCTTAAGATCCCCCCTTGAAAGGGAGAGCAGATCCACTTTTTTCTCGATATAGATGACGCAGCAGATGACGGATACCGCCTCGGCGATCACCGTGGCAAAGGCAGCTCCCCCGACTCCCGTGTGGAATACTCCGATGAACAGGAGATCCAGTCCGACGTTGAGGACACAGGATACGGCGAGGAAGATGACGGGGGCCGCCGAATCGCCGATACCCCGAAGGGAATGGGACATTATGTTGTACTGGAAGGTGAAAAGGAATCCCAGGAACATTATCCGGAGATAAAGCTCCGCCTCGGGGATGACCTCTTCGGGGGTGTTGATCCAGGAAAGGATGTGTCCCGAAAGGAGCATTCCCCCCAGGAATATCACCAGGGAAAAGAAAAGACCGAATATGACCGTGGTGGCAAATTCCCTCTTGAGCTTTTTGTACTCCTCGGCGCCGAACAATCTGGCTATGATGATGGATGCCCCCATGCCGAGGCCCGATGCCCCCAGGATCATGAGGTTCATGAGGGGATTTACCGTGGAAGAAGCGGCAAGGGCCGTCTTACCCAGGAACTTTCCGATTATTACGGAGTCCGCCATGTTGTAGGAGAGTTGCAGGAAGTTTCCGAGGATCATGGGGATCGCATATATGACGATATGGAGAAATATGCTCCCCTTTGTCATGTCATGTGTTCTTTTCCCCATTTTTCTTTTTCGCTCCGTTTGATATAAATATAATACAGCATGATCAGGGGGCGAGACATTATGCAGAAGAGAAAAGATATCTCGATCTTAGGGTACGGTTGTATGCGTTTCTCGACAAAGAACAACCGCATTGACCAGGACAAGGCGGAAAGGGAGATAATGCGCGCCTATGAGCTGGGCATCGATTATTTTGACACCGCATACATCTATCCCGGAAGCGAGGAGACCCTGGGGTATATCGTTCAAAAGAACGGCATAAGGGATAAGATCAAGATCGCCACCAAGCTCCCCCAGTATATGGTCAGGAACAAGGCGGGACTCGACAAGTACTTTGAAGAGGAATTAAAGAGGCTTCGCACCGACTATGTGGATTACTACCTCATGCACCACCTGACGGATATCGCCCAGTGGGAAAGGCTTGAAGCCCTCGGCATAAGGGAATGGATAGAGGAGAAGAAGGCCTCCGGACAGATAAGACACATCGGATTCTCCTTCCACGGAAACACCGACATGTTCCTTGAGATATTAAACGCCTACGACTGGGAGATGTGCCTGGTCCAGTATAACTACATGGATGAGGTTACCCAGGCCGGAAGAGCGGGCGTCGATGCCGCCGCGGAAAAGGGTATCCCCGTTATGATAATGGAGCCCCTGAGGGGCGGCAAGTTGGTGGATCTCCTCCCGGAAAAGGCAAAGAAGGAGATCGCCGAAGACCCCCACGGGTACTCCCCCGCCGAATGGTCCTTCCGCTGGCTCTGGGATCAGGAGAATGTCACCTGCGTCCTCTCGGGAATGAATTCCACGGAGATGATAGAAGAGAACTGCAGGACCGCTTCAGAGGTGAAGGCGAGACAGTTCGGCAGGGATGAATTCGCCCTGATAGATAAGATCAAGGGATACATCAACGAGACCATGAAGGTCAACTGCACCGGATGCAGATACTGTATGCCCTGTCCCAAGGGTGTGGATATCCCCGCTATCTTCTCGGCATATAATCACATCTATTCCGCCAACAAAGGCAGGGGCATCGAGGACTACTTCCACACGGTGGCCATAAGAAGGGAACCCGCAGATGCTAACCTTTGCATCGGATGCGGAAAGTGTGAGAAGCACTGCCCCCAGAACATAAATATCCGGGAGATGCTTAAAAAGGCGGATAAGGAACTGCGTCCCTTCCCCTTTAACATCGCCTTCAAGGCCGCCAGAAGGATAATGATCGGAAAGAAAAAGTGATCAGATCGTATCGGGATGCTGGATCCTTCCGCGAAGATCAAGGGATGCTTCTTCGCCCTTGAGGATCCTGACAAGTTCCAGGGCGAGTTCAATGGAGAACCCGAGTCCCCTTCCCGTTATGATCCGTCCGTCCACGGTAACGCCTTCACCCGTATATTCTCCGCAGAAGAGCTTATCCTCCCAACCGGGGAAACAGGTGGCACGCTTGCCCTTGAGGATCCCCGCCTTTCCCAGCACGGAGGGGCCGGCGCAGACCGCCGAGATATACTT
>DNAE01000176.1 GCA_003543635.1 Clostridiales bacterium
TGCCGATACCGTTATCCTCCACCTCCATCACCACGTCGTCCCCGTCCTCGAAGATCCTGATGACGATATGGCCCTCGTCTATCATATTGAGTCCGTGGTACAGAGCGTTCTCGATCATGGGCTGGAGGGTTCTCTTGTTGCACATATACTGACTGCACTTTTCATCCACTTCGAACCTGTAGTCGAACTGGTTCTGGTATCTGTACTTCTGGATCTTCAGGTAGCACTCCGCATGGAGGACCTCCTTCTCGATGGGGATGATCTCGTGACCGCGGCTTATGCTTATCCTGAAGAGCTTGGCGAGGGCATTGACCATCAATACCGCCTCGTCGTTCTTCCCCTCCTCGCACATCCAGGAAATGGAATCCAATGTGTTATAGAGGAAGTGGGGATTTATCTGGGCCTGAAGTGCCTTAAGTTCCGTCTTCCTCAAGGTGGTCTCCTCGTTCTTGACCTCCTCCATCAGTTGCTGGATCCTGACAACAAGGTGTTCGAAGGAATCGGAGAGGCGGTTGACCTCCACGGCGCCCCTGATGGGTTCGAAGACGAATCCCGAGGCGTTGCTCTCGAATTCCTTCATGGCGTTGCTGAGTTTCTTAACGGGCTTGGTGAAAAGGTAGCTGAAAAGGCTTCCGCTCAGGAAGGACATGAGGACCACCAGAAGGAGGATCAGCACCGACACGATTATCATGGTGTTGACCCGGGTGTTTACCGTCTCATCAAGATAGGTAACGCCTATGATCTTCCAGTTGCTGTTCTTAAGGCTCTTCACCGTATAGATCATGTTGCCGCTCATGTGGGAGCCGTCCGGGAGATCCTTTATCTCCTCGTTCTCCGCCTTGAGTCCCGCGTGGATGAGCTGCTGCTGGGGATGGTAGATGATGTTACCCTCATCGTCCATTATGAAGCAGTAGCCGTGGCTTCCGATACCCACCTCGTCGATATAGCCCGCGATATCCGAGAACCTGATATCCATGGCGATCCTGTCCACGCCGCCGAATTCCTCACCCACTCTCTTGGAGATGGTAACGACCCAGGGGTAGTTATTATCCAGGACGGATACCACGTGGGGAGCGGAGATGCTTATCCCCTCACTTCCGTCGTTCTCCTGGGAGAGGTTCCTGTAGATCATTTCCTTAACGGGATAGTTGGACCAGATCCCGGTGTTATTCCCGTATTCGTCGTAGGTGGCGATCATGACCACATCGTTCCTGATGGCGATCAGGTCCTCGAAGAATTCCTCCTCCGGGGAGATCTTATCCATGATGAGTATCATGTCGTCGGTGTAGTTATTAATGGTGACGGCGACCTGGTCCACGGACTGCTCCGTATTGGTGACCGCCGTCTTCTCCATGGAATCCCGGAAGAGGGTATTGAAGACTATAAGGGCGATTATCACGGCCGTGAAGACCATGGTGACCACCACCAGGGTCATGGCATCGGATAGGGATAGCTCTGTCTTCGAAACGCCTCGCAGAACTCTTCTTCCGTCATCTGCTTCTTATACTGGATGGGAGACATGCCCGTCTCCTTTTTGAAACTGTAGCTGAAATAATGCTGGTCCGTGTAGCCGCACTTAAGGGCCACGTCCTTGACCTTGAAGGCGGGATACTTAAGGAGCTCCTTGGCCTCCTCCATCCTCCTCTTGGTGAGGAGCTCGATAAAGGTGGAGCCTATCTCCTTCCTCACCAGGGCACTCAGGTAGTTGGGGGACACCGCTATCTTACGGCTTACGCTCACCAGGGAGATATCGGGATCCGAGAACTCCTTGTTTATATATTCGATGGCCAGGTTGCAGTGACGGGACCCCGACTTCCTGCACTGCTCCGATACGATGGTCGCCGCCTTCACCGTGAGGTTGCGGCAGTAGTCCCGGATCTTGCTGACGTTGCCGTAAAGGTCCGCCATCTGAAGGGGACACTCCTCCTGGAGCATGGCCACGTGTTCCTTATCCGCCACGGAGTACATGATCTTATAGATGG
Source organism: Clostridiales bacterium (assembly GCA_003543635.1). Lineage (GTDB taxonomy): Bacteria > Bacillota > Clostridia > Saccharofermentanales > Saccharofermentanaceae > Saccharofermentans. The sequence goes on from DNAE01000176.1 coordinate 1,983, forward strand.
AAGAGGTCAGGTTGGGTACGATGAAGTTCGCGGAGAGCTTATACCTTCCCACGTGTTCCAGGGAATCGAAGATCCTGTCACAGGCCTCCCCCGCCTCCCTGCTCAATCCGCCTCGCACGAGCCTCTCCTCCTCGGATACGAAGTCCTCGAAGTCCTCTATATCAGCGAAAAAGTCATTCTCCATGTCGGAGATATATCTTATGTTCGAGACTTCCTCCCCGTTATAGGAGATGGCGTTCATGGCCTCCACGTAGAGTTCGTGAAGGTTCGTCACCGCATCGCCTATCCTGCTTATGCCGATCCTGGAATCGCAGTCCATGATCCTCAGGACGCTCTGGGTGATGTCCTCCACCGCGATGTGGATATACTTCTCGATGGTTCTTCTCGTGGCATAAAGGAGGGATATTACCCTGCCGTCTATGTAAAAGCTCACGTGCTTGATATACTTCTTGAGTATCAGGTCGATGGAATTGACGGTGGTCTTGGATGTTATGTTGACTCCGTTGCGGTCGTTCAGGGCGGTAACGAGTACGCAGTAGGACATCTCCGCTTCCGGGGTCATGAGGCCCAGCCTCAGGGCTTCGCTCATTATCCTGCCGCTGTTGTTCTCCGATTCCGCATGGGTATATCCGTCCAGCAGAAGGGGCATAACGAAGGACATGATGTCCAGGTGTTCCTTCGCCATCTGGCCGGATCTGAACTGATCGAACTTATCGTCTATTATCTTCTTGATCTTGACCAGTTCCGCGCTCATCTCCTCGGCGGAGATGGGCTTCAGAAGGTAGCTTATTATGTTGTACTGGATGGCCTTCTTGGCGAATTCGAAGACCTCGTATCCCGTGAGGAATGCGATCTGGGTGGCAGGCCTTACCTCCCTCACCTGACGGGCAAGCTCGATGCCTCCGATGAAGGGCATCATGATGTCCGTGAGCAGAAGGTCTGGACCGAGTTTTTCCGTGAGTTCCAGAGCCTCGGCTCCGTTGCTCGCCTCACCTATGACCTTAAAGCCCAGTTCTTCCCAGTTGATCTTCCTTACCAGCGCTCTTCTGATCTCTTCTTCGTCGTCCGCGACTATAACGGTATACATAATACCCTCCCCGCTTGATTATCACGTATCTATATTAAACCACATTATCCCTTCCTGCACCAAAACCGCCGCACGCGGATAGACCGTATGCGGCATTGTCTTGGGGAGGTATTATAAGGGGTATGTTATGATCATTTTTTTCGAGATTTCACGTCGAAGGCAACGGCGATGATGAATATGATACCCTTGACGATGTACTGATAGGAGATATCGATACTCATCAGGTTCATGCCGTTGGTAAGGGACATGATGACGAATGTTCCGATGATGGCATTGGTGACCTTACCGACACCGCCCGATACTGCGGTACCTCCGATGTAGGAGGAGGCGATGGCATCCATCTCGAAGGCAAGACCCGCGGTGGGTGTTGCGGAGGAGAGCCTCGATGTGTAAAGGAAACCCGCAACGGCTGCCAGGACCGACATGGAGCAGAAGGCAAAAAGCGTAACCTTCTTAACGTCTACACCGGAGAGTTCCGCCGCCTGATCGTTGCCGCCGATACCGTAGATATGACGGCCGAGCTTTGTCTTGGAGAGCATGAATGCATAGAGGGCAAGGATGACTCCGACGATGCAGGCACTGATCGGGATACCCTTATTGATGGCGAGCATCCAAGCCGCGAACAGGATGACGATGGATACGACCACGAGACCCGTTACGAAGATGGGCATGGAGACAACGGGGAAGTCATACTTCTGTCTGTTCTTTCTGGAGCGGACCTGGAAGAATATTACGGCCGCTACGGCTATGAGGGCGATGATCATGGTGACGATATGTACGCCCGAGTTATTTCCGGGGATGTCGGGGATAAATCCCTGGCACATCGCCTTGAAAGTCTCGTTTGTAACGATGATGGTACCGGTACCCGCAAGGGACCTGGTGAGGAGACCTCTGAATATGAACATACCCGCCAGAGTCGTTATGAATGCGGGGATGCCCATCCTGGTGACAAGGGTGCCCTGATAGAAACCGATGGCAAGACCCATGAGGAGCACGATGAGCATGGAAAGCCAGACGTTAAGTCCCGCCTTCTCCATGAGGATCGCCGCCACGGCGCCGGAAAGACCCGCCACGTATCCGCAGGAAAGGTCGATGTGCTTAAGGATAAGTATGAGTGTCATACCTATGGCGAGTACGGCAACGTATGCTGCCTGGTTGAAAAGATTCGATATGTTCTGGGCAGTAAAGAACTTTCCCCGGGTCCATATCTGGAATACGAGCATGATAACGACGAGTGCGAAGTACATCATGTAGCTCGCCGAATTGTTCTTGACAAGAGTTATGACCTCCTTGCCGAGACTTTGCTTCTTCTCCATTTTGTTTTTCCTCCTCGTTTATGAATTGATGGCCATCTTCATGACCTTTTCTTCAGTTGCTTCCTCAATGGGAAGTTCTCCCGTGATCTTGCCCTCGCTCATTACGTAGAGACGGTCCGACATACCCAGGACCTCGGGCAGCTCCGACGAGATCATTATTATGGACATTCCCTGCTTCACCAGGTCGTTCATTATGGAATAGATCTCGTACTTGGCCCCCACGTCGATACCTCGGGTGGGCTCGTCAAGGATAAGCACCTTGGGGTGGGAGAAAAGCCACTTCGATATCTGGACCTTCTGCTGATTACCGCCTGATAATGCGTTCACCTTCTGGGCAACAGTGGGGGTCTTTATGTTGATATCCTTCTTGTAACCGTTGGCGATCTCGATCTCCTTGTTCTCGTCGATGGAGATGCCCTTTATGAGCTCATCGAGATTTGCCAGAGTGATGTTATATTTAACGTCCTGTATCAGAACGAGTCCGTTTCCTTTTCTGTCCTCGGAGACGTAGGCAAGTCCCTTCTTTATCGCCTGCTTCGGCGTCTTGAAAGTGACCCTCTCCCCGTCCATCCAGATCTCACCCGAGGTAATCTTGTACTTGTACGGATTACCGAATACCGCCAGTGCGCATTCCGTTCTTCCTGCACCCATGAGACCCTGAAGTCCCACGATCTCGCCCTTCCGTACGTTGAAGCTGACATTCTTCAGCACCTGTCTTCCCGTGGAGCGGTCCTCTGCGGAAAGACCTTTCACTTCGAACATGATGTCGCCGATATTCTTCTCGAGCCTCTTGGGATAGACATCATCGATGGTCCTGCCCACCATGTTCTTTATTATGTTCGCCTCCGAGATATCGTCCGTCTTAGCGTCCAGGGAACAGATCGTGGATCCGTCCCTGAGTACCGTTATGGTGTCGGCAATGGCCGTTACCTCACGGAGCTTGTGAGAGATCATGATGCAGGTGATACCCTGGCTCTTTAATTCTCTCATGATGTCCAGAAGGTTCTGGGAGTCGTCTTCGTTGAGGGACGATGTGGGCTCATCGAAGATAAGGAGCTTACAGTTCTTGGATAAGGCCTTGGCGATCTCCACCAGCTGCTGCTTACCCGTGTTGAGAGTCTTGACCTTTATGGAAGGATCCACGTTGAGCCTGACCTTCTTGAGGTACTCCCCGGCCTTTACGATGGTCTCGTTCCAATCGATGGTCTTGCCCTTCATGATCTCGTGGCCCAAATAGATATTCTCATAAACCGACAGTTCCGGGAAAAGAGCCAGTTCCTGATAGATTATGGCAATACCCTTTGCCTCACTGTCCGCGATGCTCCTGAATCGCTGGACCTCACCGTCGAAGACTATGTCACCGGTGTATGTTCCGTATTTCCACACACCTGAAAGCACTTTCATGAGCGTGCTCTTTCCGGCTCCGTTCTCACCGACGAGACAATGTATCTCGCCCCTTTTTACCTTGAAGTTAACATCGCTCAAAGCTTTTACGCCGGGAAATTCCTTGGTTATGTTACGCATTTCCAGAATGTATTCGTCTGTCATGTTACTCCCCTTTTCTAGCGATATGGATAAAGACCCGGGGGCCCGGCAAAACCAGTAAATCCGAGCCCCGGGTTTTTATAGTTCCTGATCTTATCCGGGATATCCTTCGATATCAGCGGCATCAACATAGCCCGCATCTACGGGAGCATTGATGTTGTCGATCGTGATGACGGTTACGGGCGTCTCGTTGGAAGGCACTTCAGCCGTTCCGTTGTTGTATGTGGTGGACGTTGCAGGTGTACCGTTGTTAAGGATGTCGTTTACCATGTCGCATGTTGTGGACGCGAGCTCTGCCGTGTTCTTCCAAATGGTCATGCTCTGAAGACCGGAGCAGATGTAACCCAGGGAAGCTGTCTCACAGTCCTGACCGGTGATAACGAAGGAGGAGACATCGGGATCTGCGCTGAATGCGTCGGCGATGGCTCTTGCAGTACCGTCGTTGGGAGCGAGGATAGCGCAGTCGCCCTTGAGGGAAGCGTCGTTGGAAACAAGGTTAGCCTCGGCAAGGGATTTGGCTGTATTGAAATCCCAGTTTGTGGTGATGGTACCGAGGATGTTGGAAAGGGTCTCGTGATCGGCGGTCACGTCAAGGACCTGTCCTGCGTATGCGGAGATGGCATCACAGTTTGCAACGGTGAACTGGCCGTTGGCAACTGCATCGGAAAGAACGCTCCATGCACCTGCGAAGAAGATGAAGGCGTTGTTGTCCGTTGTGGCGCCGGAATAGAGGTAGAGGGGAACGTTTGTCTGACCGGCATATGCGTCGATGAGATACTGGCCCTGCTGAACTCCTACGTCGTAGCTGTTGAATGTTACATAGTAATCCACCGCATCGGTATCGGTGATAAGTCTGTCGTAGCAGATGACCGTTACGTCATTCTCGTGGGCGAATTCCACTGCCTGTGCGGCTGCAGTTGCGTCCTGGGCGCAGATTACCAAAACATCGATGCCCTTCTCGATCAGGGACTCTACGTTCGTAAGCTCTGTAGCGGAGCTGCCCTGCGAGAAAAGAACCTCGGAAGAGAAGCCTGCGTCACCGAGGATAGACGTGAAGGATGCCTCATCCTGGATCCACCTGGGCTCGTCACGGGTGGGAAGCACGATACCCACCTGAACCTCTCCGTCGGATGATGCACCCGAACCTGCTGCCGAACCGTCAGAGGAAGGGTCTGTTCCCTGTCCGGGAGCAAGTGCCGAACAACCGATTACGGAAGCTGCCATAGCCATTCCTAGAAAAGCTGAGATGATCTTCTTTTTCATTGATCTCATTCTCCTTTTAAGATAAGTTTGCGATCTCTTCGATCGTCTGTTGACATGAATCTATCAAAGGAAAACGCCGTTAAAAATCGAATCATGTATCGAAAATGTGCGGAATCTTCACCCAAAAACGGGCATAAAAAAACGCACGTAAATTTTCGCACGTTTTTTGTTCAAGATCTTATTATCGGTTTAAGAAATCCTACTTTCTGGGACCTCCAAGACCCATTGCTCTTGATATGACGGGTGACAGGATCACTGCCAGGACATAGCTCAGGATAAGGGTGGGCAAGATGAGCTTTATCCAGCTCGTTCCCCACATGACGATAAAGGGAGGAAGGTTCGCATCCGCGGGGGCTCCCGCCCTTCCCATGAGGATACCGAAGAAACTTACCACTATACTTATTATAAGAGTATTACCTACGGATAAGGGGATGGCATTTATAAGGAAGAACTTAACTCCCGGAGGGTTGGCATGAAGGCGGGCGGCAAGATCTCTTCCCATCTTTCCCAGGGGGATAAACAGCGCCACCAGGATACCCGCTATGACGGACATCAGGATGTTGGAAAGATAGAGCATGACAACGGGAGTTGCCTTGGTGGCATCGGGATTCGTCTTCGTCACCAGGAATGCGGCGAGCACACCCATGGCACAGGAGATGATGACCGACATGACCATCCCCATCTTACGATCTTTCTTATCCATTATCCGAATTCTCCTCTTCTATCTTTAAATAAAGCGGCTATAAGATATCACTTTCCGAGCCTTTTTTCCAGCTCCTCCACCACGATCTCCAGGGCCTTGATCCTGGCGTACTTCTTGTCCGTGGATTCGAGGATATGCCAAGGTGCAAACTTGGTGGATGTCTTTTGGATCATCTCGTCCACGGCCTGCTCATAAAGATCCCACTTCTCCCTGTTCCTCCAGTCCTCTTCGGTTATCTTCCATCTCTTCTCCGGGGTGTTCTGCCGGTCGTTAAAACGCTCCAACTGGGTATCCTTATCGATCTGCACCCAGAACTTGATGATCACCGCATTCCAGTCCGCCAGCTCCTTCTCAAATTCGTTTATCTCATTGTATGCCCGCTGCCAGTCATTTTCGGAACAGAAGCCCTCCAGCCGCTCTACCATGACACGTCCGTACCAGGTTCTGTCAAAAATCGCAATATGACCGTCCTTCGGAAGGCGGTTCCAGAACCTCCACAGATAATGTCTTGCCTTCTCCGCAGGCTCCGGGCTGGCAATGGGGTGCACCTCATAGCCCCGGGGATCCAGAGCCGCTGCCACACGCTTGATATTTCCTCCCTTACCGGCCGCATCCCAGCCCTCATAGGCGATGATCACCGGGATGCGCTTTCTGTACAGCTTGTAATGAAGGTCGTGGAGCTCATCCTGAAGAGCGTCGAGCTTCTCCTTGTATTCCTCGTCTGAAACGGTCTTGTCGGAAAGGCTGATATCCGAAAGATCAGGGATCGGCTCGAGGGGAAATACATTCTGCCTGATCGGAGCAGCCTATCCGTGATTCTTCAGTGCCGTGTCAATGCCCTGATTGATGAAGGAAAGCACCTGGTATACAGCCCATTTCTTTTCATCGGTATCGATGATGCACCAGGGAGAGGCTCCGGTATTCGTGTCATCCAGATACCTGTCGAAGGTGTCAAGGTATTCCTCGTAATTGTCATTCTCATGCCAGTCGTCCTTGGAGACCCTCCACTTTGTGTTCTTGTTTTCCTCAAGCTCCTTCAGGCGCTTCTTCTGCGCCTTTTTCCCGATATTGATGAAAAATTTGAGTATCAGATAGCCATTGTCCGTCAGGCTTCTTTCGCAGTTGTTGATGGATGTGATGCGGTTCCTGTATCCATCATCAGAAAGCTTCCCCTTCATGACGCAGTCCGTGACCTCTTTCATCCAGAAGCTGTCGAAGAACACGAACTGTCCCCCTTCGGGGATCTCCTTCATATAGCGGTAAAGGAAGGGATATCTCCTGTCCTCCTCCGTGATCTTTGAAAGGTTCGTGACCCTGAAGAACCGGGGGTCGATATCCTTTATCACCTTTCCGATGATGGAGCCCTTTCCGGCGGCGCCCCAACCCTCAAAGATCACCATTACAGGAAGACGGTTCTCCTTGATCTTCATCTGGTTTGAGAACAAAAGCCCCCTCTGCTTTTCGATCTCCTCCTCAAGATTGAAGCCCTCCGGCATCATCTGAGCTGAAAAATTCTTTAACATCTCAATCCCCTTCCTTTCCGGCTTTCGCCATTTCCAAAAGTTTCTCTGTCTTTTCAACCGCGTTCATTATTTCCAGATTGTCGACGTCATTAAGGATCGAAGCCACATCCCCCCTGACCTCTTTGGGATAATCATAATGCTTCATGGACTCGGCTGTGGAATCCATCCTGTCGTAATCCCTCTCAAGAAGAGCTTCAAGAAGGGCGGAAAGAAGCCTTGCAAACTCATTTCCCTCGATCCTTTGCAAAGCCTCCTCTTCTTCGTCAACAGGGATCTCACTGCTGTCCTTTAAGGCTTTTCCTATCCTTTCCTTTGCCTGCAAAAGCCCCTCTGAAAGGTCATTAAGCTTCTCAAGCGCCTCTTCTCTTTTGTCTGATGCGGCAAGGCTCTCGCCCTCCTCTGCAATGAGCGAAAGATAACTGTTTCCAAGCATCCGAAGGTTACTCTTTATGGAATGGGCCGTGATCCTGAAGCCAGAAAGCTCCCCGCCGTTTTTTATCTTTTCTTTCTCAGCATCAAGCGCCGCTATCCTGCTGTCTATATTATCATAAAAATTACGAAGCGTATCAAGTACAAGACCATCCTCAAGAAGGAGCTTCTTTGCTTCCGAAAAATCAAAGCCGCTTATTACTGGAAGGAAGCTGCTATCATGGGGCAGTTCTTCACCTTCATTATCTTTCCTGTCCTTTACCATATCCTTCGGGAGATATCTCTCGAGCAGGGCGGAGAGCGCCTTCATATCGACAGGCTTTGAGAGATAATCATCAAAGCCCTCTTTGATATAATCACTCTCGGCTCCTGCCACGGCATTCGCGGTAAGGACCACGACGGGGACATTTGAGTTCAGGTTTCCTTCAAGCCTCCGCATCCTGTGAAGGGTCTCAACGCCGTCCATTTTCGGCATCATATGATCGAGAAAGATAATGTGGTAATTCTTTTCCCTGACCCTTGAAAGAACCTCTTCCCCGCTGTTTACGGCATCGACATCCATCCCCGTGCCCGAAAGAAGCGAAGTAAAGACCTTGAGATTCAGCCTGTCATCATCACAGACGAGGATCTTCACGCCGGGAGCGTAGATCAGGGAATTATCCTTTTCATCCTTCCTCTTGATCTCCACCACCTTGCTCTTCCCCGCCATCCTTTGAAGGGCGGGAGCGATCCCCTGTTTTATCTCAAAGGAAATGACATAGATATTGTCCTCTTTTGAAAAGCT
>DNAE01000119.1:0-9357 GCA_003543635.1 Clostridiales bacterium
CACGACTGCTGGCAAGCATGAAGCATAAGAAAAGGAGCTTTCTCAATTTAGTTTTGAGAAAGCCCCTTTATCATTTATCGCCGCTTTCTTCAGATCTTGCAGGCCTTAACGTCCCAGATCTCCTTGGCGTACTCTGCGATGGTACGGTCGGAGGAGAACTTGCCGGAATTGCAGATGTTGATCCAGCACATCTTAGCCCAGGCCATCTCATCCTTGTAGTCCGTGTAAAGACGGTCTCTTGTCTTTCTGTAGTCGTCGAAGTCACCCAGTACATAGTAGGGGTCACCGGGCTGCCAGTTTGTTCCGTAGAGGATACCGTTGTAAAGATCCTGGAACATGCCCGTTCCCTCGTCGTTGAATGTTCCGTCCACGAGTCTGTCCAGAGCCTTCTTGATGCCGGGAACGTTCTCGTACTGCCACTGGGGATTGTAGTAAGCCTTTGTGGCGGCCATATCCTGGGAACGGCAACCGAAGATGTAGATGTTGTCGTTGCCTACGGCCTCTGCGATCTCAACGTTGGCGCCGTCGAGGGTACCCAGGGTAACCGCACCGTTCATCATGAACTTCATGTTACCTGTACCGGAAGCCTCGAGACCTGCCGTGGAGATCTGCTCGGAAACGTCTGCTGCGGGGAAGATCTTCTCACCGTTGCTTACGTTATAGTTCTCGATGAAGACGACCTTGAGCCTGCCCTCCATGTCGGGATCGTTATCGATGAGCTTTGCGATCTCGTTGATGAACTTGATGATGGCCTTGGCACGGAAGTATCCGGGTGCAGCCTTAGCACCGAAGATGATGGTTACCGGAGGCATGTCGAGATCGGGGTTCTCCTTGATCCTGTCGTAGAGGTTGAGAGCATAGAGGGCATTAAGGAGCTGCCTCTTGTACTCGTGGAGCCTCTTGATCTGTACGTCGAAGACGGAATCGGGGTTGAGCTCGATGCCGTAAGTCTTCTTCAGGTGATCGGAGAGCTGCTGCTTCTTCTGCTTCTTGATGGCAAGGAATCTCTTCATGATCTTCTTGTCATCCTTATACTTCTCCAGCTTCTTGACCTCCTCGAGGTGTGTTACCCACTTGTCGGAACCGAGAAGCTCGGTGATAAGAGCCGCAAGCTCGGGATTACATGTACGGAGCCATCTTCTGGGAGTAACGCCGTTTGTCTTGTTGGAGAACTTCTCGGGATAGATCTGATACCAATCCTTGAGGGTCTCGTTCTTGAGGATGTCGGTGTGGAGAGCGGCAACGCCGTTTACGGAGTGGGATCCGTAGATAGCGAGCCAAGCCATCTGTACCTTACCGTCGGAAAGAGGGCTCATGCGGTCGATGAGCTCGGAGTAAAGACCTGCTTCGTACATCTGGGCACGGAACTGGTTGTTGATACCCTCGACGATCTCGAAGATCCTGGGGAAGAGGAATCTGAAGATGGAGATATCCCACTTCTCGAGAGCCTCTGCCATGATGGTGTGGTTGGTGTATGCGAAGGTATCCTTAACGATCTCCCATGCCTTTGTCCACTCGATGCCGTTCTCGTCAACGAGGATCCTCATGAGCTCGGGGATACCGATAACGGGGTGGGTATCGTTAAGCTGGATCGCATTGTACTTGGCGAAGTCGGAAAGATCGTCACCGTGGACCTTCTTGTATGTCCTTACGATATCCTGAAGTGAAGCGGATACGAAGAAATACTGCTGTCTTACACGGAGTACCTTACCGTCGTAGGATGTGTCGTTGGGATAAAGGACTCTCCAGATGTCGTTGACCCTGTTTCTCTCGATGACGGCGTCGTCGAATCTCTGGGAGTTGAAAAGGTTGAAGTCGAAGTCCTGGGCGGGCTCTGCCTTCCAAAGTCTCAGGCGGTTGATGTTCTTCGTGCCGTAGCCTGTGATGGGAAGGTCGTAGGGGATAGCCCATACGTCGATGTCGTTATAGTGGACCTTGACCCTCTCGTCGTATCTTGCGGGTGTGAAGGGATAGCCCCTCTCCATCCATGCATCGGGATATTCCTTCTGGAAACCGTTCTCGATGGCCTGACGGAAGAGTCCGTATCTGTAAAGGATGCCGTATCCGTTAACGGGAAGGTTGAGGGTCGCGCAGGAATCGAGGAAACATGCGGCAAGCCTTCCGAGACCTCCGTTACCGAGGGCGGGGTCGATCTCCTGCTCCAGGATATCGGTAAGGTCGTAGCCGAAGGAAGCGAGGGCCTCCTTAGCCTGATCGTAAAGTCCGAGGTTTACGAGGTTATTGAGGAGCGATCTGCCCTCAAGGAACTCTGCGGAAAGATAGTGAGCCTGTCTTACCTTGGAGTACTTCTCGCGTGTATTCTGGAAATCATCGGAAATGATCTCGACGACGCTCTTGCTCAATGCCATCCAGTAGTCTCTTGCCGTTGCATTCTCCAGGGACATGCCCGTCTCGGCCTTGACGTGGGACTGCATCATCTCTTCTAATACTTTTGCTGTGATCTCTTTTGCCATAACAGTTACAACACCAGTAATCGGTGTCCCTCCCTTTTATAGTCTTTTCACTCACATGATTTTATCAGTAAAAAGGGCTTTAGGTCAATTTGAACAAGAATATTTAAGCTTCTTTATATAAGGTTGATAAAATTAAAACCGTATATTAGAATTTTATTATTAAATATGATGGAGCAATGAATGAATACTGTCCTTTCAGTGATCATCGCAGCACTTTTTGGGGCAAGCGTCGGCTTTTCGGTGACGCTTGTTTTTAACCGTTTACCCGAGTCCTGGCTTCAGGATTACGGCTATGACGTCAAATCTCCGGACTTCAGGCTTGCCAAGAGGATGAAACTCTACCCCCACGGAGTCATTTCGGCGGTACTGGTGACCGCTTTCTACGTTATGGCGGCCCTCACCCTTTACAACCGTTATATCGAGACCTTCAGACCCATACACCTGGCGGTGATACTCCTCCTGGCCCCCGTCGTCATCGTGGTAATGATGAGCGACAGGCTCAACAGGATAATACCCGACCAGTGTTCCCTTTTCATACTGATCCTGGGCGTTTTAAGCATCGCGGGGGACCTGGTGGAAGGATCCCTGTGGTTCTCCCCGGAAGCTAAGTGGTTCGCCCCGATAATCAACCGCGTTTTGGCAATGCTCATAGGCTACGGGCTCCTCTGGCTCATCAATTTCCTGTGCGTCACCTTCCTGGGCAAGGAGGGCATGGGACAGGGAGACATGAAGCTCCTGGGCGCCTGCGGACTTCTGGTGGGCTGCTACGGTCTTGCGGTCGTCCTTTATGTGGGCTTCGTGACCGCCCTTTTCTTCGCCCTTCCCCTTTACATCAGGAAGAGGCTCCGCATCCGCAACGAGAAGAAAGAGATCGCAAACGCGGAGGATCCCGCCGCCAAGAGACGGGAGATCATGCTGGCAAAGAAGAACATGCACTTCGCCGACGACCCGGACTATCTGGCCTTCGGCCCCTTCCTGGCCTTCGGTGCCGCCGTATTCATCTGCGCGGAGAAGTTCTTCTTCCTGCGCATCATAGGATTCTTCGTCCTGGCGGGGTTGTACTTCTGATATGAATAACGACCGCCCGGATCTTTCCATAATCCTCAAATACCACTTCGGCATGCCCAGGGTAATGACCTGGAGCTTCCCCGTCATGGTCCTTTCCATCATGACGCTCCTTTGCTTCCTCATGAGGTGTATCATGCCCACGGAGGATGCGGCCATACCTCCCACCTCCCTCATCGGCTATTCGGTCCTGGTTCCCGCCATGGCCCTTATCTGCCTGGTGATCCCGGCTCTCCTCCTGTCCAGGGGGCAGACGGATCTTCTCATGGGAAGGTATTCCGGCGTCGGCATCATGCTGGTCTCCTTCATGTCGGGAGTACCCTTGAACCTGGTATCCGTATCAGTCTACAACCTCTTCTGCTGGATCTGGCTCCGTTTGACCCAGAGGATCGTCTTCCCCGCCTTCTTCTACTATGCGGGAACGGACAGCATTGAGGGGAGGATCTTATCCCTCCTTTCCGACACGGCCATCCCGGGATTTGCCTGCAGTCTGTTCTTCTTCGGACTTCTCTGGTCCCGTTTCCGTTCAAAGGAAAGGTTCGTGGGTTACATCATAATCTCCCTGACCTTCGCCCTCTACGGACTTGATTTCATCAACTTCCCTTCCCTGTTCATAATCGGAATGTGGTGCTGCTTCCTGCGCACCAACAGCATGAACATATTCGGTCCCTTCTTCTGCCTCCTGGGCATCAAGCTCACGAGCTTCCTTCTGGAGGGGACCTTGGACAAGGTGGACCTTCTCAGCATCAGATCTTACTCCGATATCGATTCCACCTTCCTTTATTCATCCCTTCCCTCGCTTTTTATCGGCATGATCCTGCTCTCATTCTTCATCAAGATCCTGACCGATTTCAAATATTCATACCTGAACAAGGAGGAGGATGCGGAAAGCGATCCCGACATTCCCTCCTTCGACCGCAGCATCAACCTGTCGCTGATCTTATCCGCAATACTCTTCATCGTCAGCTGGGTCATGCTTTTTAAAGGAGTACATCTATGAACGACATAGAACGATACAACAGAGACAAAGCCTCGGTCATGAGCATGATCAAGTTCATCCTCATCGTGGCCATATTCGCGGCCATCTGTTTCTGCGCCACGAGGCTGGTGGTGGTCCTCATCCCCTTCCTCATAGGATTCCTCCTGGCAAAGACGAGCTATGGCATCGCATCGGTATTCACCAAGAACGATAAGAAAAAGGCCCACGCCGATAAGAAGCGCAGGAGGCTCGCCATCGTCATCTACGTTATCCTTCTGGTCATCGTGGCGATCCTGGCGGTCTGGGCATGCTTCTCCGTCTTCGGTCAGATGATGCGTGCCATCGATGCCCTCACGGGTATTGCCAACAACTTCGATATGCAGACCTGGGGCAATAAGATCGTGGACCTTTTCTCCTCCGCGGATCTTCGTTTCCTCACGCCAAAGATGATCACCTCCATAGAGGACAACATCACTTCCCTCATGGGCAACCTCGTCACAAAGCTCCCCTCCATCCTCTCCGTGATATTATCCACGATCTGGGGATTCATCGGGAACATCCCCTACGGCGTCTTCCTGGTGATCTGCGTTATCCTGAGCGGTTTCTACTTCATCAACGACGGCAATAAGGTAATGCGTTTCTTCGTAAGGAATACACCCAACAGAAAGTTCCGTGCGAAGACCATGTCCCTTATGAATGACCTGTCTGTAACATTGTTCCGCGCCCTTGGCGGATATATCCTTCTGCTCCTCATCACCACCTTCGAGGCCTGGGCCACCTTCCGCTTCGCCGGTGTGGACTACGCCTTCATCCTGGCGATCTTAACGGGTCTGATAGACTTCATGCCCGTGCTGGGCGTCAGCGCCGTCATGGTACCCGTAATGATCTACTGCGGGTTCCACGGAGACTATAAGGCAGTCATCGTAATGGTGATCGGTATGGCTGTCATCACTGTGGTAAGAAGGCTGATCGAGCCCCCGATCCTGGGGAAGACCTTGCACCTCCACCCCCTGCTCATGCTGGTGGGTATGGCACTGGGTGTTTACATCTGGGGAGCCATCGGATTCCTTCTGGGTCCCACGGTACTCATCATAATCATCGATATCATGCACGTATTCGAACTGGACAAGAAGATAATGACCTTCCTGTCACGGGTGCTGACCAATTTCATGAGAAGCGAGAGCAAGAGCTCCTGATCATCTGTTATCCGGGAGTATTCCTTCGTCCTTATCCCCGTCCCTGCTGAGGAAAGACATGGGGGGAAGATCTATCTTCCTGTCGGTCTTGAGCCTGAAATCCGTCTTGGGGTGGGGCATGGAATCGATGGGATTCATATCCATGTCGAAAAGGCCCACCGCCTTAACGGGCTCCTCGTACCCCCGGGGACGGAGCACATTTAAGGTATCGCCGCAGTAGAGCTTATTCCTCTGATTAACGATATATGTTCCCGTGGTCTCGTCGTAACCCTTCACTACGCCCACGACGAAGGCGGGCTTGTTATAGGTCCTGTCCGGGGCGATCTGGGCATTATCCGCGGGATCGTCGTAGAAGAATCCCGTGCCGTAATCCCTGTGCACCACCTTATCCAGAAGGTCGATCCACCTGGGATCCGTCTCGTAGCTGCTCCCGGCCTTCATGTAAAGGTCGGCGGCCTCCCTATATACCTTTGTGGAAACGGCGGCGTAGTATGCTCCCTTTATGCGTCCTTCTATCTTGAAGCTGTCGACTCCCGCCTCGATCATCTCGGGAACGTGGGAGACCATGCAGATATCCTTACTGCTGAGTATATAGGTGCCCCTGCTGTCCTCCTCCACGGGAAGCCTGTCGTCGGGTCTCTTCTCTTCGGCGATGGTATATCCCCATCTGCAGGGCTGGGCACAGGAGCCTCCGTTGGATCTTCTTCCCGTGAAATAGTTGGAAAGGATGCAGCGTCCAGAATAGGACATGCACATGGCACCGTGGACGAAGCATTCTATCTCCAGGTCCCCGGGGATATTCTTCTTTATCTCCCTGATATCTTCCAGGGAAAGCTCCCTGGCGGGAACGATCCTTCTGGCGCCTTGGGCATACCAGAAATTGCAGGCCTCGGAATTGGTGACGCTTGCCTGGGTGGATATATGGATATCAAGATCCGGGGCAACGTCCCTGACCCTCATGAAGATGCCGGGGTCCGACACCAAGACCGCATCGGCCCGGGCTTCGTGGGCCACGAAGTCTATCTCGTCGTTTAATCCCTTAAGATCCCTCTCGAGGGCCATTATGTTCATGGTAACGTAGCACTTCACCCCGTGTTCATGGGCGTAGGCTATGGAAGATCTCATCTCCTCATGGTCGAAGTTCCCGGAGAAGGTGCGCAGGCCGTAGCCCTTGCCGGACATATAGACGGCGTCGGCACCGTAGGCGATGGCGGTCTTAAGCTTCTCGGGATCCCCCGCGGGGCTTAATATCTCGGGACGTTTAGCCATCGATATGGTCCTCTTCGGTGATCTCCGTTTCCGTGGGAGCGGGGGTGATATACATGTTGTTATCCTGCTGCTCCCAGATATCCCTGTAGAGCTCCACGTTGGCCTCGTGCTCCTCGTAGGTCACGGCATAGGCAGTTCCGCCGTCTCCCGTGGCACAGAAGTAGTAGTAGTTGCAGTTGGGTTCGGGATAAAGGGCCGCCTGGATGGCATCGAGACCCGGCATGCAAATGGGTCCCGGGGGAAGTCCCTGGTAAAGATATGTGTTATAAGGACTGTCGATGGCCAGGTCGTCGGCCGTCAATACCAGATGGGGCTCCAGGCCCTGCATCTGCCTCAGATAGTTGATGGAGGCATCGGAACACATGTAGTGGAGGGACTCGTCGTCGGAGGCGAGCCTGTTATGGAATACGGCGGAGATATACATCATGTCGGTGACACGGGAGGTCTCCGTCTGGATCAGGGATGCGAAGGTGATGGCCTCATCAAGGGTCATGCCGATGGCCTCCGCCCTGTCGTAGTACTCGTCGTAGAGCTTATTGTTGGTGTTATTGAGGAATATGTTGATTATCTGACGGGGCGTGGCGTTGATATCAAACTCATAGGTATCGGGGAAAAGGTAGCCCGAGAGGACGTGATCCCTCTCGTCGCTGAGCTCCAACTCCGCCACGAATCTGTAATCTACGAACAGGTTCGGGGAATCCATACACTGGTCGAACTCCGCATCGGAGAAGGTAAGTCCCGCTTCGTGGAGCTTGGCCTTGATCTCCTCGTAGGTAATGCCCTCCGGGAAGGTAATGGTGACGGACTCGGGCTTCTGGGTCAGGAGGAACATGATCTCGTCGTAGTTCAACCCCGGCAGCAGATAGTGGGTACCTGCCAGGTAGGCGCCGTCGAAGCCGTTTATCTTACTCATGAGGGAGAAGACCAGGACGTTATCTATAAGACCGTCCTCGTAAAGCTTGGAGGCGATGTCCGAGGTCAGATCACCCTGTTCTATGACTAAGGGGATCGCACCCTCCGTATCCTTATCCACGTTAAAGGAACCGTCGTCGATGGCGGCCTGAAGGGCCTCCAGACGCTGTTCCTGGGAAAGGACGTAATTGTATCCGAAATAGACTCCCGTCACCAGAAAGAAAAACAGGAGCAGGAGCACCAGGAGTATCCTTAAAGCGATCCTAATTTTTTTTGAAAGCATGTCCTTATTCCCTTTGGAAGGATCAGGACTCTTTCTTCTTAGCCCTGTCCTTCATCCTCAGATCAGTATTAAGTATCTTCTTGCGAAGACGGATGTTCTTGGGAGTTACCTCACAGAGCTCATCGTCCTCAACGAATTCGAGGCACTGCTCAAGGCTGTAGTTAAGGGGAGGTGTGAGACGCATGGCATCGTCGGAACCTGCGGCACGCATGTTGGTAACATGCTTCTTCTTGCAGACGTTTACCGTTATATCCTCGGGCTTGGGATTGATGCCTACGATCATGCCCTCGTATACCGGTGTACCGGGTCCGATGAGGAGCGCTCCCCTGTCCTGTGCATTGAACAGACCGTATGTCATGGCTTCTCCGCTCTCGAATGCTACGAGCACACCGTGGGACCTTGTCTCGATCTCGCCGGCGAAGGGCTCAAAGCCGCTGATCACGCTGTTCATTATACCATTGCCCTTAGTGTCGGTCAAAAACTCGGTCCTGTATCCGATGATACCTCTGGAGGGAATACGGAACTCAAGTCTCGTGTATCCCTTCTCGGGAGGGAGCATGTTGAGGAGCTCCGCCTTACGTCTTCCCAGCTTCTCCATAACGGGACCCACGTAGTCCTCGGGAACGTCGATGACCAGGTCCTCCACGGGCTCGCAGATGACTCCGTCCACCTCCTTGAGGATGACCTTGGGCTTACTTACCTGGAACTCATAACCCTCACGTCTCATGGTCTCGATGAGGATGGAAAGATGGAGCTCTCCCCTTCCCTTTACGACGAATGCCTCGGTGGTATCCGTCTCCTCGACCCTCATGGATACGTTGGTCTCAACCTCCTTGAAGAGCCTGTCGCGAAGGTGTCTTGATGTTACGAACTTACCGTCCTGTCCCGCAAAGGGGCTGTCGTTGACCGAGAAGGTCATGGCGATGGTGGGTTCGTCGATATTAACGAAGGGGACGGCCTCGGGGGTGGCGGGATCGCAGATGGTATCACCGATGTTGATGTCGGGGATACCGGCAACACAGACGATCTCACCGATGCTCGCGGAGGTGATCTCCTGTCTGGAAAGTCCCGCGAATCTCAGGAGCTTGACGATCCTGGCGTTGCGCTTTCCTTCCTCACCGTAGGTGACCACAGCCACGTTCTGGTTCTGGGAAATGGTACCGCGCTCGATCCTTCCGA
>DNAE01000119.1:9499-10535 GCA_003543635.1 Clostridiales bacterium
GACGATCGTATCCAGGAGGGGTGTGAAATCCAGTTCCTTACCCTCTTCGAACTCCTTGAGATCCAGTGTGGCAACACCGGTCTTACCGGAGGAATAGACAATGGGGAATTCAAGCTGCTCGTCGTCGGCGCCCAGCTCGATAAAGAGATCCAGGACCATGTCCACCACCTGATTGGGTCTGGCGTCGGGACGGTCGATCTTGTTGATGCAGACGATGGGCTTAAGTCCCATCTCAAGAGCCTTACGGAGAACGAATCTCGTCTGGGGCATGGGGCCGTCGAAGGCATCCACCACCAGGAGGACCGCGTCTACCATCTTGAGTACTCGCTCTACCTCGCCGCCGAAGTCGGCGTGGCCCGGGGTATCCACCACGTTGATCCTGATGTCCTTATACTGGATGGCAGTATTCTTGGCAAGGATGGTGATTCCTCTTTCCCTCTCCAGATCGTTGCTGTCCATTACCTGCTCCACGATCTGCTCGTTCTCTCTGTAGACACCCGCCTGCTTGAGCATGGAATCGACGATGGTCGTCTTACCGTGGTCTACGTGTGCTATTATCGCAATGTTGCGCATGTTCTCGATCTTTGCCATAAATACTCCCGAAAATATATAATTTTGCCTTTATTATTTTGCTACTTTTATCGTCTTCTGTTGACTCGTCACATTACACAAATAATCAGCGGTCTTCACCCTTCTTATTACGCAGAAAGAACCTTATGGGCGTACCCTCGAATCCGAAGTTCTTCCTCACCTGGTTCTCGAGATATCTCTCATAGGAAAAGTGTGACAGTTCCTTATCGTTAACGAAAAGGGCGAATGTGGGGGGATAGGAAGACACCTGGGTACCGTAGTAGATCTTTAAGTGGCGTCCCTTGTCCTGGGGTGTGGGGTTCATGGCGATGGCCTCGGAGAGCATGTCGTTGAACACACCCGTGGTAAGACGTCTTCCCGCCTGCTCGTGGACCTTGACGATGGTCTCCCAAAGCTTATCCACCCTCTGACCCGTCTTTGCCGATATGAAGATGACGGGGGCGTA
>DNAE01000163.1 GCA_003543635.1 Clostridiales bacterium
TACTGGCGTCCCCGATGTGATTCGAAAACACGACCTTCCGCTTAGGAGGCGGACGCTCTATCCGGCTGAGCTACGCAAACTTACCGAACTTGTATATTCTACCACATTTCTTGTAAAAGCGAATAACTTTTTTACTGAAATAATAACCCCGCTCGTCCTTGCGGTACGAACGGGGCAAACCGTATATAGAGAGGGGAACGGTTTGGTAAATTCAGTGTCGTTTCCGACATATGTAATTATAAAGGTATGGTGCTGTTTTTCAAGTAATAATAATTTTAGATTTAGAAGGATACGGCTATCTCAAGGAGCGCAAAGAAGACACCCGCAAGGATCAGCATCAGAGGTGCTCCGTATACGTGTATCGACCTTTCAGAGAAGACCGTCTTCCTCTTATATACGAACAGAAGAGCCGTGACTGCAAGATCGAACATCACGATAAGGATGTATCCTTTAAGATCCGAATACAATGGTATGAGGAAGGACAGGATCATGCCCTCGTAAGGAAGAGATCTTGCTATCCCCTCCCTCCTTGCTATCAGGGTCACTATTGCGGTGAATACGAGTATTGCAAAAGGCATATAGGGTTTAAGGAGATCCGGAACAAACATCAACAGGAGGCAGAAAAGAGCCGTACCGGCGAATATAAGCCTTTCTCTGATGAAGGTATCAAGGACCTCCTTACGGGCACTCGGCATGTCGTCAAAGGAGACCAGTTCCTCCGAGGTGAAGCAGATATTACGTCCGGCAATAACGGAGGCCAGAAGCGAGAAAGCGGCCAGAAAGAGGCCCGAGAACAAGATCACCGTCGATAGTCTCGAGGTCTCAAACAGCCCCACCGTAAGGAAGGAGAATCCTGCGGAGGCAACGGAGGCTGCCGTGGGGACGACTATCTCTCTGAAGATACCTGCCCTCCCCTTTTCCCTGCTGCCGAGGAAGGTGAATCCCAGGGCGAGGGGCATATAGCACCAGACAGGACAGCCGGGGGCATAGGCCTCGGGAATAAAGGATAAAGCCACCACCGGACCCGCATTCAGGATGAGGGACAACGGGATAAGCTTTTGACGTTCGAAGAAACGGAAGGTGATGCTCCATAAGACTATGAGAACGAGATAGTACAGACCGCTCATCAGGTAGTCCGTAGAACAGGAGAGCACCGAGGCAACCGACAGGACCGAACAGATAAGATAAGGGGCAGCTTGGGAAGTCAGATAGACATTCCTTCCGGAATCCCTCTCGGAGATCTCATCAAAGAGACTCTCTTTTTTCTCATCGCCGGGCACATCAAAGGGCGACAGCCTTTTGTTGAATAGTGATGCCATGTGTCTCCTTTCCCTTACGCCATCCAGTTAAGGTATTCCTTGAGGAATTTGTAAGAAATATTGATACCGCTAATGACGTACTCGGATCTCTGGGAAGCTCCGGGGATGCCGTCTATACTCGTTCTTATCTCGGAGAAGGGGATACCGTCCACGCTCTCCGAGCTGATCTTGATGTCGTTATCGGGGATGATGCCGTCCTCGTATCCCTCGTTATCGTCCCTCTGGACGATGTTGCCGGATACGGGAGTCTCTATACCTTCGACATAGCCTTCCCCGTCGTCCCCGCCCTGTCCCGTCAAGGACATGGCAGTCTGGGCAAGGGTAAGATCCCCTATTACATTACCGTCCTCATCCAACTCCTTGAAGAGGTTGGGATAATCGTCGAAGGAATAGACTATGTAGCCGTCGGATGTCGTTAATCCCAGCTCCTCGGGAGTTCCGCCGAAAAGATATGTGATGACTCCGGAAAGATCCTCCAGATACATATCCTTCGTATATCCCTGCATGGAATATCCGATACATTCCTGCACGAGTTCCGTGAAGGGGCGGATATTTATGGTAACGCCGTCGACTATATCAGTCGTTCCGTCCGACTTCATGGCAAGTTCCGCGGGATCCTGGACAAGGAGGAGCTTGTGACAGAGGTTGTATGCCTGGGTCGCCCACAATTCCCCCGATACGGAATATGCACCGGTGAGGGACGCTTCCCTCTTGTTCTTCGTTGTCCTGTCCACATTAAAGGCGTCCCACTGCACCGATACGATCAGTCCGTCACGGACCTCCATCTCCACGAAGTCCAGATATCCCGAATTATCGGCATAGAGCTTCTGGGCGTAGTAGACACCGTCGTTAAGGCCGTATATGGTACTCGTTACCTGTTCGGGATCTATGGCCATGTCGTTGCCGTTCAAGGCCACGGGGACCTGGGAGAACAGGCACTGCCCGGCAATAAGGTCTATCTCCTCATCTGTTATGGAGGCGGGAAACTCCTCGTCTGCAATATGTTTTATGCCGGTGAGCTCCGCTCCGTCGTATGTTATTCCCGTAAGAAGGTGAAGCTGCGTGTAGTCCTTTGTGGTGACCGTGAGATCGATGACGAATCCGTAGGGATTACCCTCTTCATCGAAGGCTTCGTAGACATGGGAGATCTCCTCGTAGGATGAGAATGCCTCAGAGGGAAGTTCCTCGTATCTGTCGGCGGGAAGAACGTCACCGAACCGCTCCGCGTAGTTTCTCTGCACCCTCTTGCTCTCTTCGTCCGAGGAGAGGAATGCACCGAAGATCAGGACCGCCACGCTCAGTGCGACCAGCATCAGGGCTTCCAAAGTAGTCTTCCTTATGAGCTTACCCTCAAGCAAGATCTTCCCCTCCCTTCGCGGGGGCATGCCTTCCCGCCACATCCGCAAATCTTATGAACTCCGAGATCAATCCCGATACCATTACCGGGACCAACATGGTGAGGCAATCGTTACCCAGGAGGGATACCATGACTGCCACGAAGCCGCAGACCATACCGGAGACTATGGCGGCCACTCCCCTTCCCACGGATGTATAAACATCCGACATGAGGAAAAACGCGCTGAAAGCTATACCGGAGGTCATGACGAACACCAGTGTGTTATAGGGATCGTACTGAATATCTATTATGAGCCTTCCCAGGATAACGGTTACCAGGAATCCGAGGGGCGCTTCAAGTCTTACGGCCTTCTTGACCATGAGATAAGCAGCCCCCGCCAGGATGACCACAAGGCAACCTGTTCCGATATACGTGGGATAGTTACCCGCCGCAAGTTCCATCGGACGGAAGGAAGGATAATCGAAGGGCGTCATGCCCTCGGGGACATCCGTATCGATAAGGGATCTCATATAAAGAAGCTTCTCTCCCACCGCAGCGAATCCACGGGTCCTCATGGGGAAACAGAGCTCAACAAAGAGCCTTCCCGCCGCCGCAGGGTGCACGAAGGAAGCACCGGGGCCGCCGAAGAGGGCCTTCATGACTATCGCACCGAAAAGCGTGGCAGCCGCGGCAATATAAAGGGATGTTCCCGGGGGAAGGAGCAATGCGACGATGATTCCGCTCGATACGGGACTCAGATCCTGAACGTTATCCGTATGCATCAATGCGCCGGTCATAAGATCCGACAGGAACCACAGAAGGGCGCAAAAGACGACGAGTATAAGAGCCCTGATACCGTAGGAGAATACGGCATAGGTGATACAGGGCACGAGGGCCGTTATCAGTTTGAGCTGCATAACGGCGATGTTATTATCCGTATGTATAAAGGGGGCATTGCTCATACGCTCTTACCTCCTTCGAAGGGAAGGATCATCTCATCGGAATCGACCTCGATCTCCTTCTTCTCCTCGGTCTCATAGGACTCCAGAAGAGATACGGCACCGAGTTTTATCTTCTCGACATTAAAGTGTGTTCTCGTGGAGTACAGCCTTTTCGATGAGGCGTAGGAGGCGATAACTCCCGTGAGGTCCAGTCCCGAAGGACAGACATAGGAGCACACTCCGCAGGAGATGCACTTGAGGGCACCCTCCTCTCCTGCTCTTTCCGCCTTGCCCTTCTTGAGCAGGCTGAACAGAAGTCCCGGCTCCAGATCCATGGGACAGGCGATGGTGCAGTCTCCGCAATGGACGCAGGGGACCGTGGTCACCTCCCGGGACTTGAGGACGGTGATGCCTGAGGTGGTCTTTATTATGGGTGTGTTATCCGGGTCCTTGATCTCCAGACCGGTGAAGCAGTTGCCCCAGATAACCGTATTCTGGGTCTTCAAGGTTCCGTTGATGGTATTCATGAGCTCCGAGACCGGGGTGCCGATGGGAGCGATGACGTTGTTTCCGACGCCGTCGTCCCCGGTGACCGTCACGACCCTTGCCACCAGGGGCATGTTATCGCAGATGGCCTCCCAGCAGGCATAGAGGGTGGAGCAATTGAAGAGGACTGCTCCGCAGGTCTCCTCGAGGGTCTCGTGCTCGTCGATCTCCACATCGTATAAGGCCCTGGCTATCAGCCTGTAGTAGCCCTGGGGGAACCTGTCCTTAAAGTAGGAGATATTGAAGGCATAACCGGAATACCTGTCCGAGGTGCGCTCCATGGCGGCCTGGATGGCCGTCATCTCCTCCTTGCGGTCATCGGCAAAAAGGAACCTTATCTTGGAGACGCCGACGGCGCCCGCCACGGCAACGGCTCCCATGAGTATATAGTCCGCGGAATTCGTTATCCTGACGTGGTCGGAGTCCGCATAGGGTTCCGATTGGAGACAGTTGACCAGGAGCTCGTCCACGTTCATCATCCTGGCCCTGTTTATCTTCGCGATGGTGGGTATTCCCTCGCCTCCCATACCTACGATACCGGCATCCTTGATGATGCCCATAACGGAGGAGGCACTGATGTTAACGTCGGGCCTGGGGGTCACGGACGGATGGAAGGTCCTCTTCCTGTCACTCTTAATGAACACCGCCTTGCAGGTGACGTTATTGGGGAGGGTGATATCCCTTATGTCGGTAACATCACCTGAAATACCGCTGTGAACGGGAACGGCAAAGGTACCGGGAGCCGGCATACCGACACACTGACCGATGAGGACATGCTCCCCCACGCTGACCGTGGGGATGACCTCGTCACCGTAGTTCTGCTTCATGGGGAGGATTATCCTGGTGGGATAGACCCTTTCCAGCATTATTTCCCGCTTAAAAGAGGGACGCTTTGAAAGGTCCAAAGCGTCTCCGATCAAAATATCATTATTAAATGAATGTACGCCCCCGAAAAGCGGCATCAGTCCGCATAACCCTCAAGGCGCTTGGCAAAACTGGATCTGCCGAGCTTTCTGATCGCCTTCGCCTCGATCTGACGGATCCTCTCTCGGGTAACGCCCAGGCTCTTACCCACCTCTTCGAGGGTCCTCTGCTTGTCATCATCGAGTCCGAATCTGAGTCTGATGACCTTTGCCTCTCTCTCCGT
>DNAE01000202.1 GCA_003543635.1 Clostridiales bacterium
ACCGAGCAGCCCAGAGTACAGGCAGCTCAGCCCAGAAATATCTACGGCAACCAGAGACAGAGTGCTCCCGCACCTGCACCCGCTCCCGTACATAACGCGGCTCCCGGATTCCTTTTCGGTGATGATTCCGCAAATGTGGTACAGGCTAAGAGGGAGGAGATCACGGAGCAGCCCGCTCCCGCCCCTGCACCTGCACCGGCTCCCCAGCCCGTTCAGGTACAGCCCATGCAGCAGGTACAGCCCTACGGCACACCCAGGCAGGCAGCACCCGTTGCTCCCGCACCTGCAGCTCCCCAGAATCAGATGGGCGGCAGGCCTCAGGCTAACGTAACTCCTCAGCAGGCTCCCGATCAGGCTTCCGCAGCTCCCAAGTCCGCCAAGCCCTGGTTCATGTTCGGAAGGGAATCCGAGTAACAGGGGCTTAGTCGAGTTATGAGATGCCCCAAGTGCGGCAACACTGACGATAAAGTCATTGATACCAGGCCCTCGGAGGAAGGACGCACCATAAGGAGACGCAGGGAGTGTCTCCAGTGCAATTACAGATTTTCCACCATTGAGAGGGTCGAGGGGATCAGCCTTAAAGTAGTTAAGAAAGACGGAACGAGACAGGACTTCTCGAGTGATAAGCTCCTCGAGGGTCTTTCCGTTGCCTGTTCAAAGAGACCCGTATCCAACGAGGATCTCGTTTCCATAGTCTCCGAAGTGGAGAATATGCTCCAGGAGCAGAAGAACGGGGAGATATCCACAAAGGTTATCGGCGAACATGTCATGAGAAGGCTCAAGGAGCTGGACAAGGTGGCATATGTAAGGTTTGCATCCGTTTACCACGATTTCACGGATGTATCGTCTTTCACCAGGGAAATCGAGAATATCAACAATGGGTGACAGTATGAAAAAGGTTCTTTTGATAGATGACGATCCCGGAATAATCGAGGTCCTGAAGCTCTATTTCGAGAAGGAGGGATATTCCACCTCCGTCTGTATGCAGGGCGACAAGGCCATCGCCGCTTTCAACGTATCCCGCCCGGATATCATCATATTGGATCTCATGCTTCCCGGCATGGACGGATATGACATCTGCAAGGAGATAAGGAAGACCTCCGACGTACCCATCATAATGCTCACCGCAAGGACAGATACCCTTGATAAGGTGGTGGGACTGGAACTGGGTGCCGACGACTATGTACAGAAGCCCTTCGAGCCCAAGGAACTCCTTGCCAGGGTAAAGGCAGTCTTAAGAAGGACAGGCAGGAGCGAGGCCTCCCCCGAGAAGAAGGAGGAGGAAAGCGTGGAGACGGGAAGCGAAGTCATCTCCTATCCCGGTTTCTCCGTGGACAAGGTGAAGTATGTGGTCACCGTCGACGGCGAAGAGATCTACATGCCCCCCAAGGAACTGGAACTCCTTTTCTTCCTGGCATCCAACCCCAACAGGGTCTTCACCAGGGAACAGCTCCTCGAGAACGTCTGGGGCTACGATTTCTACGGAGAGTCCAGGACCGTTGACGTTCACGTTAAGAGGATCCGCGAGAAGATAGAGAATCCCGGCAGAGAGCAGAACTGGTGTATTAAGACCGTCTGGAGCAAGGGCTATAAGTTCGAGACAAAATAAGGATACGAAGGAGCCCTGGCCATGCCGATCAGAAAGAAAAACGTATCGGCAAGTTTTGCCGTATTTCTCAATACATTCCTGATCATAAGCACAGTGATTGTTTTTGCTGTGCTTCTTTTTCTTTCTTACGAGAATATGTATAACCAGGCCATAAGCCGGGGTATAGAACAGACGAGGAAGACGGCCGCAGGGGTCGCTTCCGATATCGGGGATATCTATTCGGAATATGTTCCCGTCTTCGATAACACCGGAGTGATAGAGGACGGTACCGAGGCCAAGACCAAGATCGACATATATCTGTCCTCGGCTCTTTACGAGGATAAGGGTGACATCGCCGTCACCGATCTTGACGGCAATATCTACTCCGGTAACTACCACGTCCTCTCAGGGGAGCGCATCATCGACAGCGACGCCCAGGAGCTTATCCGCGGGGCGGGGAAGGACACTTCCATCCTGACCCGGGAGATGCGCGGCAGATATGCCATCATGTGCAGCTGTAAGATCGAGGGCACGGATCTTTACGCCTTCGTCTACTACACCCTGAACACTTCCGAGGTCTTAAGCGAATACGTATCGGTCATCCTCTTTCCGGCCCTTATCTCCATGCTGGCGGCGGTGGCCCTCTTCATAGGATTCGTGGACCTCTCGGTCAAGCCCGTAAGGGAGATATCCAAGGTCACATCCAAAGTATCCGGGGGAGATCTCTCCGTCAGGGTGCCCAGGAAATTCACGGACGACAACGACATGTCCTCCATGACGGTCTCCTCGGATATAGCGGAGCTTGCAAGGACCGTCAACAACATGATCGAGGCCCTGGAGAACCAGGAGAAGGACAGGAACGTCTTCATCTCCTCCATCGCCCACGACATAAGGACGCCCCTGACCTCCATCAACGGCTTCATAACGGCGATGCTGGACGGTACCATCCCCGCGGACAAGAACGAGAAGTATCTCCTCATGATCAAGCAGGAGGTGGACAGGATAAGGAAGCTCATCGTGCAGATGACGGAGGCTTCGTCCCTTTCCCATGTGGATCCCGAGCTCATGGAATCCTTTAACGTCCGGGAGATGATAACCGACACGACGGAAAACCTGGAGCCCCAGCTCAGGGAAAAGTCCATAACCCTTACAAACGATCTGGAGGGCCTTACGAAGGAGATGTCCTACGGCGACGCCCAGCAGCTTTGCAGGGTCTTCATGAATATCGTTACCAACGCCATCAAGTTCACCCCCGAGAACGGGAAGATCAATGTCACCGCGGCGTCGGACGACAAGGAAAAGAAGATACTCATCTCCGTGGAGGATTCCGGTCCCGGCATCGAACCCGAGAAGAGGAACCGCGTATTCGAGAGTTTCTACAAGGCGGACCCCTCGCGCAAGCAGGAGGGATTCGGCCTCGGCCTTTACATATGCAAGCAGATCTTATCCGCCCACGATCAGACCATCTACGTGGACGGAAGCGAGACCCTGGGAGGTGCCAGGTTCGTCTTCACCTTCCCCTACGTTCCGGAGGATAAGAAATGAGGAAAAGAGAGCTTGCGGATCTCACCTGGGATTCCCTCGAAAAGGCCTTCCCCGATTCTGAGTGCACCCTGGAGCGTGACCTCCCGGAACGTCTTGCCATAAGGGGCATCCTTTCCGCCCAGTGCACGGACGTGAGGGTCAACCTCACCTGCAGGGATCTTTTCGCTAAGTATAAGGACATGGAAAGCCTGGCGGATGCAGAAGTCGGGGATATTGCCGATATCATCAGGCCCTGCGGCCTCACGGGATCCAAGTCCCGGTCGGTGCACGAGTTCGCGCGTCTCATGACGACCAAGTGGCAGGGACGCGTTCCCGATGACGTTAACGAGCTCATGAGCTGCCCCGGCATCGGAAAGAAGATCGCCAACCTCATAGTGGGAGAGATATACGGGATACCCGCCATCGTGGTGGATACCCACTGTAAGCGCGTCATGTACCGCATAGGCCTTACGAATAACACGGAGCCCCTGAAGGTGGAATCGGACCTGTGCAAGGTCTTCCCCCGGGAGCGCTGGATAACCCTGGGACACAAGGCGGTGGACCTGGGCAGGGCGTACTGTAAGGCGGCGGGACCTAAGTGCGGGGAATGTCCCTGCAATGCCTTCTGCAGAAAGAGGGATGTCAAGTGATCACCCTGGGAGATTCCGTCGGTGTACTCTACGGTATAGGAGAGGAGACAAAGAAGCGCCTGGAGAGACTGGAGATCTTCACGGTCTACGATCTCCTGAGCTTTCTTCCCGTGAGGTATAACGACTGGTCGGCGGTGAAGAACATCTGCGACTGCGAGGAGGGGAAGGAGATATCCTTCCTGGCTAAGCTCACCACCATGCCCGCCAGGAAGGGGATCAAGAGGACGGCTCCCGTCGCCTTTTATGTGAGCGACGGAACGGGGAGGATAGAGATCTCCTTCTTTAACGCTCCCTACCTGATATCGAAGTTCACCCGGGGGGATTCGGTGTTCGTTCACGGCACCGTGACCTCCTACGGAAATAAATACCAGATAGTAAACCCCTACATGGAGAAAACGGATACCACGGAGGGCCTGTCCCTCATAAGACCCGTTTACCGCCAGACGGCGGGGATAACTTCCCTTCAGCTCAAGAAGTGGGCGAAGACCGCCCTGGGACTTGTATCTGAGCAGATAAGGGATATGATCCCCCGGGAGATAAAGGAGAAGGAGGGGCTCTGCGAAGCGGCGGAAGCCTACAGGTTTGTCCATGATCCCAAGTCTCTGGAGGAGGCTGCAAGGGGGCGGCGCAGGATCGCCTACGAGGAGCTCATAATGCTGGGCATCGGCATGAAGCATTTCATGCATAACGAGGGACCCGAGGAGGTGGCTCCCGTCGTGGTGCCCAAGAAGATACCCGCCGAAGCGGCAGGCCGTTGGAAGACGGTGCTGGGCAACCTGGGATTCGAACTCACGGATGACCAGAAGGCGGCCCTCCGGGATATACAGGCGGACCTCATGAACAGCAAGCCCATGAACAGGCTGGTCCAGGGAGACGTGGGTTCCGGTAAGACGGCGGTGGCGGTCCTTGCCATGGCCATGACGGCCATAATGGGAAAACAGGCGGTGCTCCTTGCCCCCACATCGGTCCTGGCAAAGCAGCACTACGATTCTGCAACGAACCTCCTTAAGGGATCGGGGATCAATGTGGCGCTCCTTCTGGGCAAGACAAAGGCCTCCCTTAAAAGGGAGATCAAGGAGATGACAAAGAACAATGAGAGCTCCGTTATAATCGGAACCCATGCGGTGTTATCCGACGACGTGAAGTTCTCGGATCTCGCTCTGGTCATCGCCGACGAGCAGCACAGGTTCGGAGTAAAGCAGAGGGAGAAGCTCCTGGTGAGCCGGGAGGACGAGGAGATCAACAGCGTCCATAACCTGGTCATGACGGCTACCCCCATCCCCAGGACACTGGCCATGGTGATCTACGGAGACATGGATACCTCCGTCATCAAGCAGAAGCCCGCGGGACGTAAGGAGATCAAGACCAACTTCCTGCCCTCCACGGATTCCCCGGATCTTTACCGGGCCATGAGGGCGAAGCTGGAAGCGGGGGAGCAGATCTATATCGTGTGCAGCAGGATCGACGACGATTCCGAAGGCTGGGCATGGGACGAGATAACGGACATGGACGAGGAGAGCGCCGGCGGAACGTTTGTCAGCGTCAAGACCATGTATAAGAGACTGGAGGACTCCGGATTATCGGGGGACTTCAAGACTGAGATGCTATACGGCTCCATGAAGGAGAAGGATAAGCTGGATGTCATGGAAAGGTTCCTTTCCGGGGAGACGAAGATCCTTGTTTCCACCACGGTGATCGAGGTGGGAGTAAATAACCCCAATGCCACCATGATGATAATAATGGATGCGGACAGGTTCGGTCTTTCCACCCTCCACCAGCTCAGGGGAAGGATCGGAAGGGGCGATAAGCAGTCCTACTGTATCCTGGCCTCGGATAAGAGGACGGAGGTGGCCCTCACCCGTATGAAGCTGATGTGCGAATGTTCCGACGGCTTTGAGCTGGCGGGCAAGGATCTGGAGCTCAGGGGCCCGGGAGACTTTTTCGGGACGAGACAGCACGGTATCCCCCAGCTCCGGGCGGCGAACCTTTTCACGGATTCGGATATCGCCAGGACGGCCTGCGACTGCGTAAACAGGATCTTCGAAGAGGGCGGGGAGGAAGCGCAGAAGCTTTACGAGAATATAAAGTACATGTTCGACTTGAGATTTAAAGATAAGATGGGGACTTTGTGATATGCCCAGAGTAGTAGCGGGAGAATACAGAGGAACGATCCTTCAGGCACCGAAGGGTGATAATACGAGACCGACGACGGATAAGGTCAAGGAGGCGCTGTTCTCCATGATCCAGACCCGGGTGGGAGATGCCGTGGTGCTGGACATCTTCTCGGGAACGGGACAGATCGGCATCGAGGCGGTGAGCCGCGGGGCGTCGAAGGCCTATATGGTGGACCGGGCGGGAAGCGCGATCTCCGTAATAAGGTCGAACCTTCAGAAGATCCGTGCGGATAAGGATCCCAGGTTCGTCGTCTTAAAGAGCGGATATCAGAATGCCCTTAAGTCCCTGGGGGAACAGGGGATCAAATTCGACATCATATTCCTGGACCCTCCCTATGATATCGCCCACAGGTGCAGCGTGGAGATCGCGGATCTTGTGAACAGCCTGGATCTTCTCTCTGAGGACGGGATAATGATAGTGGAATCCTCCTCGGAACTGCCCTTTGACACAGATGTAATAAACTTGCAATTCAACCGTTCTTGTCGTTACGGTCTAACAATGATAACATTCTTTAGTAAAGGATGATGACGGAGGTCTCTTTTCATGACTACTCTCCTGTTCCCGGGCAGTTTTGATCCCTTCACGAGGGGGCACCGAGATATAGCAAGACGAGCAGCACGGGTTTGTGATAAACTGTACGTGGCGGTCATGCACAACGATTCGAAGAATCATCTTTTCACGCCTGAAGAAAGGGTGTTCATGGCTAAGGAATCCCTTGCCGAATATCCGAACATAGAAGTAATACGTTCCGACGGACTTACCGTGGATGTCTTCAGGGAGACCAAGGCGAATGCCGTGGTGAGGGGCATAAGATCTGAGTCTGACTTCAGATACGAAGCGGAGATGGCGCTGGCAAACAGGCTTTTGTTCTCCGAGTACGATGTGGTACTCCTGCCCTGCAGGGACGATCTGTCACTGATAAGCTCGAGCATCGTTAAGGAGGTCGGATCATACGGCGGAGATATCTCCAAGATGGTACCGGCACAGATAGTTGATTTTGTAAAAGAGAAACTGAAGAAAGGCAGGAATTGATATATGGAGAATAACAATTACGCACCTAACCCGGGAGCTCCCGTTTCCCCCAGGTCAAGTGAAAGATATGATCCCATCAGACACATAGATGAGCTGATCGAAGTGATCAGGGAGGCCAGCGGCGTTCCCTTCACGGATAAGTGCTCCGTCGACAGGGGCGACATGATCGCTTCCTTAGAGGAACTCAAGAACAGACTTCCTGCTTCCGTTGCCCAGTCCAACGATATCGTAATGAGAGCCCAGGAGATCATCGGTACGGCAAGGGAGAAGAATAAGAAGATCATCGACGATGCCAACAGGATGTACGCATCCAAGGTAAACGACCACGAGATCACCAAGGGCGCAAGGGATGAGGCAGAGAACATCATCGTTGCGGCAGAGGCCCAGGCAGACGACCTTCGTAAGAGCGCTCACATGTATGTTAAGCAGCTCCTCAACACTGCCAACAACACATTGAGCGAGAGCATCGCCCAGATCCAGACAAACCTCAAGGAGATCGATTCCACCATCGATTCCATGTAAGTTAAAAACAACAGAAACAACCGCGGGATCCTTATCAAAAGGGTCCCGTTTTTTTAAAGGCGGCGCGATCATTGAAAACAACTCCTGCCGGTCTTAAAATATAGTCACGAGGTGATTTATATGCTTACAGGTGTCAAGATCATTAATTATGATGTATTCGATGATGATAAGGTGGGTCTGCTCCAGGAAGATGAGGAGGGGCTCCGTCTTCGCAATCTGAATGCCCTGATAGGAAGGAACAATACCGGAAAGTCCTGCTTTCTTATGGCCATGTCCTTCTTCAAGAGGTGCATCATTACGGATGCCGCCTCGGCTTCCAAGGCGGACGGACGCCCGGGCTTTTCCAACCTTGTGATCGATAAGTCCAAGCCGTGTACATTTAAGCTGAACTTCAAGTTCAAGGACAATATCCTGAAGAAGGTCAACCATATTCAGTATGACCTGTCTATCCTTGCCAACGAATTCGGAAGTCCCGTGATCTCATCGGAGGTGCTCACCCTCTCCGAGAAGGTCGACGGTACTTTTGTCAGAAGGGAGCTCATGCACCTGGAGAACGGCACGGGATTCGTTGTGGATTCCAGAGGTGATGAGACGGCGGCGGATATCATGAACGAACACATGACCGCCCTCGGTATATACGGAAGGCTCGGTCAGTTCCCCTATGCCGCGGCTTTATACAGGGAGATAGAAAGATGGTTCTTCTGCGCCTTCTCCACGGAGGATATGAGCAGCTACTATCTGGACGGCAATGCCCCCGGCGGACATAAGCATCTGAACAGCCACGGCTCCAACGTCAGTAATGTCCTGGAGTATATGAAGAAGACAGATCCCAAGGGATTTGACAGCATCATGGGTGAGATCAACTCCAAGATCCCCGAGATGAAGAAGAAAAAGAAGCTTCCCGAGAATCTTTCCAAGAGCCCGGATAAGCTCTTCTTATATCTTTTGCTCCTAAGGGACAGGGATCCCCATTCGACGATCTTCATAGAGACCCCGGATAAGGATCTCTACCACGACATGGTGGATGTGCTGGCGGATGAGATGAGGCAGTTCACGATAGACCATCCCTACAGTCAGATAATCTTCTCCACCCATAACCCCTATATAGTGGAGACCATGAATCCCAAGGAGATCTGGGTATTCTCCAGGGACTTCGGAAGTGAAGAGGACGACTCCGTGAACATCAGGTGCGCGGGGGAGGACAAGGTGGTCAACGCGCTCTTTAAGCAGGGAGTCGGAATGGGCGCCATATGGTACGGCGGACATCTTGATACCGACATAGAGTACGAGGCGTGACATGCACATTGAGATACTGACCGAAGACAAATCCGGTGCAACGGTGGTGGACCGCCTTGTGAGCCGTATAGTCAAGAACGAGGGAGTGACCGCCGACATATCCGTGCGTCCCCACAGGGGGTGCGGAAGCCTGCCCCAGGATCCCATGGCAAGGCCCCCCAAGTTCGCCAGCTCCCTTTTGGATCTGCTGCCCGCCAAGTGCCGCGCCTATAACGAGGTCTATTGCGGGACGGATACGATACTCATAGTCATCATGGATTCCGATGACAACGATCCCGATCTTCTGCGGCGGGAGCTTTATAATACCTGCAGGAGGTTCGCTCCGGATCTTCGCTCCGTTATAGGACTTTGCACCGAGGAGATAGAGGCATGGCTCCTGGGGGACGCGGGAGCGCTCCTCAAGGCATACCCGGAAGCTGATACTGATGCGCTGGAGGAATACGTCCAGGACAGCGTATGCGGAACCTGGGAGATGCTCTGCAGGGTGATATGTCCCGATACCTGCGAAGATATCATAGATATCGGTTATCCCGCCATCGGCCACTACAAGGCCAAGTGGGCACAGGAGATCTCCGAGTATATGGAGCCCGAGAACAATATCTCCCCGAGCTTCGTCAACTTTAAGCTCGCCTTTAAGACTGCGGTCAGGAAGCCGGAGCCCATTGCGGGCGTCCACAGAAGGTCCTTCTGATGGCAAAACACATCTACGTACATATACCCTACTGTGAGGCCAAGTGTCCCTACTGTTCCTTTTTCTCGGTGACGGATAAGTCCCGGGAAGAGATGCTTTTCGACTCCATGGAAAGGGATGTCAGGTCCTACGAGGGCTTTATTGATGAGAACGACGATACCCGTGATTCCGTTTACTTCGGAGGGGGGACGCCGTCCTTTGCTTCACCCTCTTTGATATGCGGTCTACTCTTCGAGATAAGAAGGGTATTCGAAATAGGAGAGGATGCGGAGATCACCATCGAAGTAAATCCCAATTCCCTGACGGAGGATCTTGCGGCAAGGTACCGCAGGGCGGGTTTTAACAGGATATCCGTGGGGGTGCAGTCCCTTCACGACGATGTGCTCCGGACCCTGGGAAGGCTCCATAACGGAGAGGGGGCCGAGGAAGCCCTCAAGATCTGCGGGAGGGCGGGATTTACCAATATCTCCGCCGATCTCATAATAGGAGTGCCCGGGCAAAGGAGGGAGGATGCGGTGCGCGATGCCGATGTCCTCATATCCCTGGGCGTTAAGCACATAAGCATGTATTCCCTTTCCATAGAGGAGGGGACGGAATTCGAGAAGCGTTACGGCGACGATCCCGAGTCTTATTTCCCCGAGGAAACGGAGCGGGAGATGTACCACGGTTTAAGGACGCATCTTAAGGAGAAGGGGATCTTCCCCTATGAGATATCCAACTGCGCTTATAAGGGCTATGAGAGCGTTCACAACTCATCCTACTGGAGGGGGTGCGATTATGTGGGCATAGGTCCCGGGGCCGTGGGCTTCCTTAAGGGGAAACGCATCAGAGGCGTTGAAGATAT
This sequence comes from Clostridiales bacterium, assembly GCA_003543635.1. Classification (GTDB taxonomy): domain Bacteria; phylum Bacillota; class Clostridia; order Saccharofermentanales; family Saccharofermentanaceae; genus Saccharofermentans. The sequence continues at coordinate 10,323 of DNAE01000202.1, forward strand.
CGGCAGGTATATCGCCTCGCCCACGGATAAGATCACGGATGAGGTGGTCGGGGAAGAAGACCGCGTGAAGGAATATGCCATGCTGATGCTGCGTATGACCGAGGGGATAGACCGGGCAGAGTTTAAAAGGAAATTCAAAAGGGACCCGGACGAGGTGTTCGGTGAGGCGATAAAGGCGAATCTTTTGCGGGGATTGATCGAATCGGATGAGCGGGGGATCAGACTGACCTCTAAGGGAACGGACCTGGCCAATATCGTATCCGAGGATTTTCTTTGACCGCGTTTCCATAGTATAATCAGGATATAAAAGCTGAAGGAGGATCCCGTTATGCCCCTCAAGGATTTTGACAGAGCAAGCCTCGGATTCGGACTCATGCGTCTGCCCGAGAAGGACGGTGCCATCGATATGGAGCGTGTCTGCGACATGGTGGATGCTTATATGGGCGCGGGAATGAACTACTTCGATACCGCCTACGTATACCACGGCGGCAAGTCGGAGGTGGCGGCCAGGGAGGCCATAGTAAAGAGGTACTCCAGGGACTCCTTCACCATAGCGACAAAGCTTCCCGCCTGGTGCATCCATAAGGAGGAGGATATCGACAGGATCTTTAACGAGCAGCTGGAGCGCTGCGGCGTGGATTTCTTCGACTACTATCTCCTGCACTCCGTGGAGGACGGCAATAACTTCGATACATATGAGAGTTACGACTGCTTCTCTTGGGGCGCCAGGAAAAGGGAAGAGGGGAAGATAAGACACTTCGGCTTCTCCTACCACGGCAGCCCGGAACTCCTGGATGAGATATTGGATGATCACCCGGAGATCGAGTTCGTTCAGATACAGCTCAACTACGCCGACTGGGAAAATCCCGTGGTGAGGTCCGGGGAACTTTACGAGATCCTCAGAAGAAGGAATATCCCCATGATCATCATGGAGCCCGTCAAGGGCGGTACTCTCGCCAACATAAAGCCCGAACTCATGGATATGTATAAGGAGATGAGACCGGCGGATTCCGCCGCCAGGTGGGCTCTCAGGTTTGTGGGATCTCTCCCGGGAGTCTTCATGATCCTCTCCGGCATGTCCACGGAGGAGCAGATGCGGGACAACATAGAGACATTTACGGACTTCAAGCCCTTTACGTCTGAGGAGGCCGCTTTGGTGGAGAAGGTCAAGACCATTATGCTCGATACTCCCACCATATCCTGCACCTCCTGCAGATATTGCACCGACGGATGTCCCATGAGCATCCTGATCCCTGATATATTCAGGACCATCAACACCATGCGCCTTTATAACGACGAATTCCGTCCCAGGAACTTCTACAGCGGCCTGATACAGAATAACGGCAGGGCCGGGGACTGCGTGGCCTGCGGCCAGTGCGAATCCGTCTGTCCCCAGCATCTTCCCATAATCAAATTGCTGGAGGAGGCATCCGGGATACTGGATAAGTGATGTTCGGTAAGAAGAAAAAGGAACTCAGCTACGACAGGGATGCCGAGGAACCGGTTATCCGAAGGAGCATCTGCACCGGCGAGATAACCTACGGCATCAAGGATAGGAAGAGCCAAAGGTTCAGGGATATCGGAAGGGCTTCCTCCCTGGAGGAGGCGTACGGTTTCTTCGAGGAACGGGGCATAAAAAGAGAAGAAGTCAGGATCATATACTAGGGGGGTTAAATGGTCATTTACTTTTCGGTACTGTTGCTGATATCGGTGGTGTTTTCCATCTGCTATGCCATTTCCTGGCATAAGAACTTCGACGTTCACCTGACGCTCATATTCACCATCATACCCATTGCGAATGTCGGTTATTTCCTTTACTCCCTGGCGGATGATACCAGATCCTATCTGAGCGCCCTTCAGGTGATCTATCTGGGAGGATGTTTCCTTATCCTCTTCATAATGCTCAATATCTTCTCCACCTGCGGTATAAACGTGCCCAAGTGGATCAAGGCGCTATTCTTCATCTTCAATACCGCCATCTATATGTCGGTGCTGACCGCGGGAAAACTTAAGATCTTCTATAAGGATATAAGTATCGAGGACGGGGAGCTTGTTAAGGAATACGGAGGCATGCATACCGTGTTCATCATCATGGTCATCTCCTACACGGTCATCTGCGCCTTTACGCTCCTTTTCACCCTGGTGAAGAAGGATAACATCTCCCATCGTATCATCCTCTTGCTGTTCTGTCCCACCATCCTTACCGTGGCAGCATATTTCATGGGAAAGCTCTTCGGTATCGGAGACATATATCTCGTCCCCGTATCCTATGTGATCTCCCAGTTCGTTTATCTGGGAATAGTAAGGACCTTGGCCCTTTATAACCTGGGGGAGACGGCGCTGGATTCCATCGTCAAGGCGGGAAGCGCCGGCTTTATCTCCATAGACAATTCCTTCAATTTCCTTGGCGGAAACGATATGGGCATGGAGGCTTTCCCCGAGCTTAAGGGCCTTCATGTGGACAGTTCCCTGGAAAAGATCCCCGCGCTCAACGATCTTTTCAGGTCCTGGATCCAAGCCTTCCTGGATGTGGATGTCCGTAAGAACACCAGACATCACGAATCCGGGGGTAAGGTCTACCTCATTGAGATCAATTACCTGTTCGACGGAAGGAGGAACCGGGGCTACCAGTTCTTCATAACGGACGACACAAAGGACCAGAAGTATATCGCCCTCCTGGATAAGTTCAACGATAAGTTGATGCAGAGGGTGGACGAGAAGACCCGGGGCCTCCGGGAGATGCACGACCGGCTCATAATGAGCATGGCGACCATGGTGGAGAGCCGCGACAATTCCACCGGCGGTCACATCAAGAGGACCAGCGTGGGAGTGAAGCTCCTGACGGACGAGATGGTAAGGGACGAGGCGTGCGACCTGGACGAGACCTTCGTCCGGAACATAATCAAGGCTGCGCCCATGCACGACCTGGGTAAGATCGCCGTTCCCGATTCCATATTGCAGTTTAACGGCAGGTACGAGCCCTGGCAGTTCGAGCAGATGAAGCGCCACGCCCCCGAGGGAGCCCGCATCGTACATGAGATCCTGGAGGGCACCGACGACGAGGAGTTCCACCATATCGCCGAGAACGTTGCCCACTACCACCACGAGAGATGGGACGGCTCCGGCTATCCCGACGG
>DNAE01000051.1 GCA_003543635.1 Clostridiales bacterium
AGAAGATCCGAATACCAGCAGGAAGCAATCGTTTCCAAGTATCCGGGCTTCTACAGGAACGACTACAGGATAGACGTGGATAACACCAGATTCTCCTCCGGAGAAGGAAAGGCAGTCGTCAAGAACACCGTAAGAGGCCACGACCTCTATATCGTAAGCGATGTGATGAATCCCTCCATCGAATATAAGATGTTCGGTCAGATGAACAGGATGAGTCCCGACGACCACTATCAGGATCTCAAGAGAGTTATCCTGGCATGTTCCGGTAAGGCCAGAAGGATCAACGTCATCATGCCCTTCCTCTATGAGAGCCGCCAGCACAAGAGGAATTCAAGAGAGTCCCTGGACTGCGCATTCGCTCTTGAAGAGCTCTATAACCTGGGAGTTGCAAACATCATCACCTTCGATGCACACGATGAGAGAGTTGCCAACGCCATTCCCCTCTCGGGATTCGAGTCCCTTCCCGCCACATATCAGATCATTAAGGAAATGTACCGTCAGATCCCCGATCTTTCCTTCACCAAGGGCAAGTTCATGGTGGTCTCCCCTGATGAAGGCGGAATCGGAAGAGCTATGTACTTTGCCTCCATCCTCGGCGTTCCCCTTGGAACATTCTATAAGAGACGTGACTACACCACAGTCGTAAACGGCAGAAACCCCATCGTTGCCCATGAGTTCCTCGGCGATTCCGTTGAGGGAATGGATATCCTCATCGTAGACGATATGATCTCCTCCGGTGATTCCATGCTGGATATCGCAAGGGAGATGAAGGAAAGGGGTGCAAGAAAGGTATTCTGCGCCGTTACCTTCGGTCTCTTCACAGAGGGAATCGATAACTTCAGCAAGGCTTACGAGGAGGGTGTTTTCGATAAGGTATTTGCAACAAACCTCATCTACAGACGTCCCGAGCTCCTGGAGGCTCCCTGGTTTGCCGATGTCAACATGTGTAAGTTCGTTGCACTGCTCATCGATGCCATAAACCACGATGCTTCCCTTTCGAACCTCATCAATCCCACGGAGAAGATCAAGAAGCTCCTCAAGGAAAAGGGCGAGAACATCTGATAAAAAAGATCCAAACCATACGGGCTGCTGCGGCGGCCCGTTTATTATTGCCTGAAGTAAAGACAGAAGAACGATAAAAGGGAAATGATAAAGACCGCCAAGAGGAAAAGACATAAGATCTCCCGTCCCTTATAGCCTGATATGAGTTCCACATTGTTCTTTTGAGCCAGGGAGACCGCCTGTCTCGTAAAGGAATTGTTGGTGACCACCAGGGCTCTGTCGCAGCCGTAGTAGGCCATGCCTCCCACCACCTGCTGCACCGCATGGACTCCCACGGGCCTTGAATAGTACTTACATTGGACGGCATACTTATGGAGGCCCTTTCTCGCAAGCACATCCACACCGTAGTCACCGCTTTCCCCGGTGACCTTAACGGCGTAAAAACCCCGTCTTTTAAGATATGAAGCTACCTTCCTCTCGTACTTCTTCCCGTCCATGGTAACGATTATATACCACCTTTTGTTCGATTATCGGGACGCTATGATCTTTTTTGTGAATTATCCTTAATTAATGATAAAATTATTAAAACTAATTGGAGAGATGATAATGGCTCAGCAAAGAAGAGGTCAGAAAAGACCTGCATCAGGCAACAGAAAGACAACTTCAGGAAGGAAAAAGGCGGCGCCCCAACCACAGACGGAACAAGCGGGTCAGCTTTGGGGATCCTTTAAAAGATCGAGACTCTTTAATCCCGTCATGACCTTTGTGGTGATAGCTTCCGTAATCCTTCTTGACATGCTCTTAGCCTGGAACAACTACGACAGGTTCTTCTTCATACTGGGTATCGAACTTCTCCTCATAGCCCTCGCCTGGCTCATCGGCCTCGTGCTGAGCATCGGCAATTCCCCGGCTCCGGGAGGAGAATAATGGCTCTTGACGGAATAACCACCGCACTCTTAACCGATGAACTTGACAGGGAGCTCAGGGGAGCCCGAATAGATAAGGTATTCCAGCCCGACAGATATACCTTCATCCTCCACATAAGGACAAACGACGGTATAAGGAAACTCCTTATATCGGTCAATCCCTCTGCCCCCAGGCTTAATATTACCTCATCCTCCAGGGAGAATCCCATGATGCCTCCCTCCTTTTGTATGCTACTGCGTAAATACCTTTCCGGAGCAAGGATCGTGTCCGTGACGAACCCCGGATACGAGAGGATCGCGGAGATCACCGTTACAAACACGGATGAACTCCACGACACGAAGCAGATGAGGCTCATTGCCGAACTTATGGGAAGATACAGCAATCTCATACTGGTAAACGGAAGCGGAAGGATCCTGGACAGTGCCATACATGTTGACTACTCCGTCAGCCGTGTAAGGGAGGTCATGCCCGCAAGGATCTACGAATATCCCCCTTCCCAGGATAAGATGACGCCGGAACAGGCACTTAAACTCGTAAACGACAACAAGCTTCCCGTATCCCCTGACGAGATCGCCCGTCCCGTGGAAAAGGCTCTCCTCAATTCCATCCTTGGCATGTCCCCCGCCCTGGCAAGACAGCTCTGCATCAGAGCTGATCTGGACGACAGACAGGCTGCCCGGGAACTTGACGGAGACTCTTCCTCAAGACTTATTAAAGAGACCAAAGAACTCCTGGAGCAGATCGTAAACAGGAACTATACTCCCTGCGCCTTCTTCACCGAAGAGGGATTCGCAGCGGATTTCGCGCCCTTCACCTTCGCGGGTTTTGCCAAGACCATAAAGACCCGGGACATATCCGAGGCCATAGACCTCTACTATGCCAAGAAGGACATGTTCATCGATCTTGATAACAAGAAAAAAAGGCTTCTCACTATTATCGACAACGCGTTGAACCACTTGACCCACAAGGCCGCCATCCATGAGAAGGACTACGAGGACGGTCTTAAGGCCGATGAATTCAAGCACCTGGCGGATCTTCTCCTTTCCTACTCCTATATGACACCGGAAGATCCCTCCTTCATCACCGTGAGCGACTACTATCAGGATCCCCCCAAGGATATAGACATTAAACTGGATCCTTCCCTGGGTCTTTCCGATAATGCCCAGGAATACTACAAACGTTTTCGCAAGGCAAAGAGAAGAGCTGAACTTGCCAAAGGGTACCTTGACGATGACCATATGGCCATAGACTATTTCCGTTCCCTTAAGGCCCTTGCCTCCTCCGCATCCTGCGAGGAAGACATTAGAGCGATAACGGCGGAACTCAATTCCCTTTCGAAGCCCAAGGAGAAAAAGAATACGGAAAAGCACGATCCCAATACAAACGTGGGCAAAGCAAAATCCGGTAACAAGTCCTCCAGGGCAATGCGGGAAGCTGCAAGAAGAGCCGGAGAAAAGACAAGGAGATCCAAGGGGAACGAGAAGCCCCTGCCCTTGAGGCAATATACGACCCGGGACGGTTATAACATCCTCTGCGGAAGGAACAACATCCAGAACGATGAACTGACCTTCAGGATCGCCTCCAAGGATGACTGGTGGTTCCATATCAAGGGAC